>JBKEBG010000139.1:0-26177 GCA_047972985.1 Arachnia sp. | reverse complement strand
CCCAGTACCCGCCTAAGCGGGCCCGGCCGGAGGGAGTTCCCCACCCCCGCAACTGGGAGCGCGTGCGCCCTGAGGCGGCATCGAGGTGGGCAGCTATCCGCCCCGAGATCGACGAGTTGGCCTGTGAACTCGGGATTCAGCCTAGCCTGGTGGCACCGCCCGGGATCCTGCAGCGCGCGTTGTACGACAACGACGATCCCGCAGCGATCACCGCGGCGTTGGCGGAGCATGGCGCTCGGGCCTGGCAACTCGATTTCCTTGGGCCGCTTGTCGCGGAGGCCTTGGCGCCACGGGCTCGGTGAGGTGCCGCGCCGCGGCGTCTCCGGCCTCCCCCGCCCAGCCCGGTCGCCCTCATAGCCGCGATCGAGGGCATGTCCGCGGAGACGATCCTGCTCAACTCCGCTTCGAAGATCATCGCCCCGGGACGCGTGTCGGCTGGATCCGCGCCGAGGGCGACATCCTGCACACCCTTGCCGTCGCCAAGCAGGCCGTGGGCCTGCAGTCGTCCGTGCCCGAACAACTGGTGATTGCCCGCTACCAGGGTGGGGCGCTCGCTGTGGGACCGGCACTCAACCACTGTCCTTGCGACGTCCTCGGGGGTCAACCGCATCGAGCTCAGGATCTCGTCGCGGGTTCCGTGGGCATGGAATTCCCGGCTGATCCCCAGGGCGAGAACCTTGGCCTGCACATGGGCCGATCCGAGTTCGGCACGTAGCCGCTCCCCCAGCCCGCCGGTCACCACGTTGTCTTCGATGCTGACGACCAGATCGTGGTCGGCAGCCAAGCTGACAAGTTCAGGGCTGACCGGCACACACCACAGCGGATCGGCCACTGACGCGGCAATGCCTTGGGCCTCCACCAGGTCCGCGACGGCGCAGGCCATCCCGGCGAACTGTCCGTAGCCCACGATGAGCACCCGAGCGCCGCGGCGCAACCTCAGCACATCGACCTGGTCGCGTCCCAGCCCACGCGATGCCACCGCAGGCAGCTCGTCGGGTAGCCGCTGCTTGGAATAGCGCACGACTGTGGGGCGATCGGCCACCGAGACCGCTCGCTCCAATGCTGCCGCCAATCGAGGTTGATCGCGCGGTGCGGCGATCTCGATCCCCGGGACAAGCCCCAGCAGGGACATATCCCACATTCCGTGGTGGCTCGGGCCATCGGGCCCGGTGATGCCGGCCCGGTCGAGAGCGAAGGTGACCCCGCGCCGATGCAGCGCAGCATCCATCAGTACCTGATCGAATGCCCGGTTAATGAAGGTGGCGTACAAAGCCACCACCGGATGGCAGCCTGCGGTCGCCAGCCCGGCGGCCAGGGCAACTGCGTGCTGTTCGGCGATACCCACGTCGAAGACCCGCTCCGGGTAGGCGGCCGCGAAGCCCGCCAATCCCACCGGGTGAAGCATGGCTCCGGTGATCGCGACTACATCGCGGCGGCGTCGGCCAAGATCGAGCATCGTCGCGGCGAACGCATCCGTCCAGGTCGCCTGGTCTGAGGAGTGCACGGGTTGTCCGGTGTGGGCATCCAGCCGGCCGACGCTGTGGAAACGGTCCTCTTCGTGTTCCTCGGCAGCCCGAAATCCGTTGCCCTTGCGGGTGATGCAATGAACCAAGACCGGCCCGGAGAACTGCCGTGCCTGCTCCAAATGGGTGATGAGTCCGCCTAGATCGTGACCGTCGATCGGGCCGACATATTTCAACCCCAGATCGGAGAACAATCCTTGCGGGGCGAGCACGTCCTTGACCCCGGTCTTGAAGCCGTGCATCAGCCCATACGCCGGACGGCCCACCACCGGCATGCCGGAGACTCCGCGCTTGATCACATCGAGGGTCCGCTCATAACGCTGATCAGTGCGCATCTTGGCGAGATGATTCGCCAGCCCACCCACCGTCGGGGTGTAGGAACGGCCGTTGTCGTTGACCACGATGACCAATCGAAGCTCGGGATCCGCCGCTATGTCGTTGAGCGCCTCCCAGGCCATGCCGCCGGTGAGGGAGCCATCCCCCACCACCGCGACGACGGTACGGGGCTCGTCGCGGAGCCGGAAGCCTTTGGCCATGCCGTCGGCCCATGAGAGGGCAGCCGAGGCGTGGGAATTGCGGACCCAGTCGTGCTCCGATTCGTCGGGTTCGGGGTACCCGGAAAGCCCACCTTGCTGACGCAACGTCTCGAAGCCACGTTGCCGCCCGGTCAACATCTTGTGGACGTAGCTCTGATGCCCAGTATCGAAGATGATCGGATCGGTGGGCGAGTCGAAGACGCTGTGGAGGGCAATCGTCAGCTCTACCACCCCCAGGTTGGGCCCGAGGTGCCCACCGGTGCGGCCGACGCTCGTGATGAGGAAGGCCCGGATCTCCTCGGCCAACACCTCGAGCTGCTCGCTGGACAATGAGCGCAGGTCCTGTGGGCCGGTGATGGTATCGAGCAGTTGCATGGCCTCAATGGTACGGCGAGTCGCGTGGACAAGCAGTTACGCTCCTGGCGGGTGTCAGCCGTCCATGATTTAATAGTACGTGTGTTCGATGATGAAATGGTTCACGTCTACGTCCCCCCGGGATGGCCCGCAGCAGTTCGTCCCCCCGGGGCTTCGGGGTGGGAGCGCACCGCAGTTGCCTTCCTGCTGGATTGCTGCCCTTCGGAGTATCGGGGGTATCAGCAGCTGCAGCGGCACCCGGTGGTGCTGGCCAGGTTCGCTCGGGTCTTCGTCGACAGCCAACTGGCGGCCACCCGCGCCAATCTGTCAGGCGCGCGCAGCGATCTTGCTGCCTTCGTTGACAGCTCGGCCATCAACGGCGCCGTCAGCGTGCTGCAGCGAGAAGAGGCGCGGCTGGTGCGCGTACTGCGTTCCGTCGGGCTCGTTGAACAGGGGCTACGCGATGTGCGGTTCACCCCGAAGCTCTAATCTCGCCCACCGGAGGTCTGCCGCACATCTCGACCGTTCAGCGGCAGCTAGGCCGCGTCCTGGCCCTGATCGATAGGCGCGACAAGCTACGAACGCCTGAGGAACTCCCCCACGAACACACCTTCGCTGGCTTGGCCTGGCCAGCGACTGCTTACCAGGCCAAGCCAGCCATTAACTCGAGCCTTGCCTCCGGCAGTTCCCAGCTGGGACTCGCCTCAGGAGGCGAGGTTTCGCAGCACGTATTGCATGATCCCGCCGTTGAGGTAGTAGGCCCGCTCCCCGGGGGTGTCGATCCGCACCACGGCATCGAAGGTGATCTCGGTGCCATCGGCGCGGGTAGCGGTCACGGTAACCGTATCGGGGGTGACCCCGGTATTCAGTTCTTCCACCCCCGCGATCTGGAAGGTCTCCTCGCCCGTCAGGCCAAGTGAGTCAGCGCTGTGCCCTTCGGGGAACTGGAGCGGCAGGACGCCCATGCCGATGAGGTTCGACCGATGGATCCGCTCGTACCCGCCGGCGATCACCGCACGCACCCCCAGCAGCACAGTCCCCTTGGCCGCCCAGTCTCGCGAGGATCCCGATCCGTACTCCTTGCCAGCCAGTACTACCAAGGGCACGCCCGCCTCGGCATAGTTCATGGCGGCGTCGTAGACGGTCGTGACCGGGCCGTCGGCGAGGGTGAAGTCACGAGTAAAGCCGCCCTCGGTGCCCGGCGCCAGCTGGTTACGCAGCCGGATATTGGCGAACGTGCCGCGGATCATGACCTCATGGTTGCCGCGACGCGAGCCATAGGAGTTGAAGTCCTGCCGCGTCACACCATGTGCCGACAGGTACTCGCCCGCTGGGGAATCCGGCTTGATGCTGCCCGCCGGGGAGATGTGGTCGGTGGTGACCGAGTCACCCAGCTTGAGCAACACCCGGGCACCGGAAATGTCGGTGACCGGCTCGGGGGTGGCGGGCATCCCGTCGAAGTAGGGGGCCTTGCGCACATAGGTGGATTCAGGGTCCCAGGCGAATGTACTGCCCTCGGGGGTGGGCAGTGAACGCCAGCGGTCGTCGCCGCGGAACACATCGGCGTACCGGGCGGCAAACATGTCGGCGTCGATGGCGGTCGATACCACATCGTCGATCTCGGCCTGCGTGGGCCAGATGTCGCGCATGAAGACATCGTTGCCGTCGCTGTCGCGCCCGATCGGGTCGTTGAACAGGTCGATGTTCATGGTGCCGGCCAGTGCATAGACGATGACCAACATTGGGCTGGCCAGATAGTTCATCTTCACATCTGGGCTGATCCGGCCCTCGAAGTTGCGGTTGCCGCTGAGGACGGCAGTGACGGCCAGATCCCCTTCATGTACCGCCTGCGATACCTCCGGGATCAACGGTCCCGTGTTGCCGATGCAGGTGGTGCACCCGTAGCCCACCAGGTTGAACCCGATGGCATCGAGGTACTGGGTCAGCCCCGCCCGGTTGTAATAGTCCGTGACGACCTGGGATCCGGGAGCCAGTGAGGTTTTGACCCACTCGCGGCGCTGCAGGCCGCGCTCGACGGCCTTCTTCGCCACCAACCCGGCCCCGATCATGACGCTGGGGTTAGAGGTGTTGGTGCAAGAGGTGATGGAGGCCACCGATACCGCACCGTGCTTGAGCTCGTAGCCCGTCCCATCGGCCAGGCTCACCGGGACCGAGCGCTCCGGGGAGTCGGTGTAGGACGCAAGCGCCGTGGCGAAGTTGGACTGAGATTGATCCAGCCGGATCCGATCCTGCGGCCGCTTCGGGCCGGCGATCGAGGGAACCACAGTTGCCAGATCTAGTTCGATGTACTCCGAGTACGCGGGCTCGTGTGACGGGTCGTGCCACAGGCCCTGCGCGCGTGCGTAGCCCTCGACGAGGGCCAGCTGCTCCTCCTGGCGTCCGGTGAGCCGTAGGTAATCGATCGTGAGGTCATCGATGGGGAAGACCGCGATCGTCGAGCCGTACTCGGGGCTCATATTGCCGATGGTCGCCCGGTTGGCCACCGGCACGCTGGCCACGCCCTCACCGTAGAACTCGACGAACTTGCCCACGACTTTGTGCTCGCGGAGCATCTCGGTGATGGTCAGTACGAGATCGGTTGCTGTAGTGCCCTCACGCAGCGAACCGGTGAGCTTGAATCCGACCACTCGCGGGATCAGCATCGAGACGGGTTGCCCGAGCATCGCGGCCTCGGCCTCAATACCGCCCACGCCCCAGCCGACGACCCCGAGCCCATTGACCATCGTGGTGTGGGAGTCGGTGCCGACGCAGGTATCCGGGTAGGCCTGCAACACGCCGTCATCGGTGAGCCGCGGGAACACGACCCTGGCCAGGTGCTCGATGTTGACCTGATGCACGATGCCGGTGCCAGGCGGCACTACCTTGAAGTCGTCGAAGGCGCCCTGGCCCCAGCGCAGGAACTGGTAGCGCTCGCGGTTGCGCTGGTATTCGACGTCGACGTTGACCTCGAACGCATTGGGGAGCCCGAAGGATTCGATGATCACCGAATGATCGATGACAAGTTCGGCCGGTGACAAGGGGTTCACCTTGGCGGGGTCGCCGCCGAGATCGGCGACAGCTTCACGCATCGTGGCCAGATCCACCACGCAGGGGACGCCGGTGAAGTCCTGCATGATCACCCGGGCGGGGGTGAACTGGATCTCGTGGCTGGGTTCTGCGGTGGCGTCCCAGGCACCGAGCGCCGCGATGTCATCGGCGGTGATGTTGGCGCCGTCTTCGGTGCGCAGCAGGTTTTCCAACAGGACCTTGAGGCTGTAGGGCAGTCTTTCGTGGCCAGCTACTGCATCGACTCGGAACACCTCGTAGTCGGTGTCGTTCACCTTCAGGGTGTTCTTGGCTCCGAAGCTGTTCTGGCTCATTGACTCTCCCTCGCGTCGTGTCGCGTCCTCGCCGTTGCGGCTCGGCGACAGTCTAGTGTCATGTGCCGGGTTGGTGCGCCACACTCACGCGCCCCGGCCGATGGGCTGCAGCAGGGCTACGCATTCCACGTGGTGGGTGTGGGGGAACAGATCAAAGCTGCGGATCACCGAGGCGCGGTAGCCGTGATCCTGGAACGTTGCCAGGTCCCGCGCCAGTGCCGCTGGATCGCACGCGACATAGGCAACTGCACGTGGGGTCTGATCAGCGATGGCGCGTACGACCGCGGCACCGGCACCCTCTCGGGGTGGATCCAGTACCACGATCGACGGGTCCGCGGGCAGCCGGGCGAGGTCTCGAGGAAGCGATCCCACCAGGAACTTCGCCTGGGCGACGTTGCGTCGCGCATCGGCCACGGCGGTACGGCTCGCCTCGATGCCCACCACGCGGCAGCCTGCCTCGATCAGCGCGGCGGAGAACAACCCCGCCCCGCAGTACATGTCGACGGCGAACTCGCCGGGTTCTGGAGCCAGCAGCTCCAGCACCGTGGCGGTCAGCACCTGTGGTGCCGAGACGTGCGGCTGCCAGAAGCCGCGGGCAAGGAACTGCTTGCCCGCCACAATGAAGTGCGGATCATGTGGCCCGGAGACCACCTGGGCGTCGGCCCGGACTGTTGTCGTCATGCCCGAGGTGACCTCCACCTCCCCTGCCGCGCCGGCCAGCCGGGCCAGCTCGGCCGGTGCCGGCCCCGCCACGGCGATCCGGCATCCCTGCGCGGGCAGGGCGACTACGGCGTGCGAGCGACGCTGCCGAAATCCGATGGTGGCGCCGGACACCGCGTACCGGTTGCGGGTGCGCCAGTGCCACTCGGGGGCGACGGCTTCAACCTCACCATCCCAGGTGATGCCGGCCAGGCGGCTCAGCTGATCGCGGACCACATCGGTCTTCAACGCCCGCTGCAGTTCCGGTTCCGCGTGCTGCCATTGGCACCCCCCGCATTGCGACGCGATTGGACAGGGGGGCTCCCGGCGCCCCGGGACGGCGCTCACCACCGCCACGACCTGTCCCCGATCAAATCGGGTGGTGCGCTGCGTGATCTCTACATCGACCACCTCCCCGGGCAGCCCACCGGAGACGAAGACCACCTTGCCCTCCACGCGGCCCACACACCATCCGCCGTGGGCAACGTTTTCCAGACTCACCCTGACCTGCGAACTCTCGGCGGGCAGAGACTGGTCGTTGCGTGGTGAGGCAGGCACATGAGTACGGTAGACCCCCGGGGTAATGTCGGGGGTTCACTTCCGGTGTGAGGAGTCGAGGTGCACATCGTCATCATGGGCTGCGGCAGGGTGGGAGCCAAGCTGGCCCGCGGTCTCGAGAAACGCGGCCACAGCGTCGCGATTATCGACATCGACCGGGATGCCTTCCGACGCCTCGGTACCGAGTTCAGCGGCATCACGGTCAAGGGCGTCGGTTTCGACCGGGAGGTCTTGGAGGACGCCGGGATCCGGCGGGCGGATGGTTTCGCGGCCGTCTCAAGTGGTGATAACTCCAACATTCTGGCGGCGAGGGTGGTTCGCGAGAACTACGGCGTTGACAACGTCGTAGCCAGGATCTACGACCAGGGTCGCGCCGCGGTCTACGAGCGGCTCGGCATCTCGACGGTGGCCACGGTCAAGTGGACAGTGGGGCAGGTGCTGCGGCGGCTACTGCCCGAGGGAAGCGAGCCAGTGTGGCGCGACCCTTCGGGTGAGGCACGGTTGATGCAGATTCATGTGAATGCGGGCTGGGTCGGCAGAAAGATCTCCTATCTCAGCCAGGCCGCACGGTGCCCCATCCCATTCGTGTCTCGCATGGGCCTGGGTCTGGTCCCGGACGCCGAGACTGTCTATCAGGACGGCGACACTGTCTTTGTGGCGTGCCAAACCGAGCGGATCTCCGATGTGGAGACTCTGTTCGCCGCGCCTGCGCCGCGGAACTAGGAACGTGGAGGATCAATGCGCGTAGCAATCGCCGGAGCCGGGAACGTCGGCCGCTCCATCGCTCGGGAGCTGATCTCCAACGGACACCAGGTGCTGCTGGTCGAGCGCGATTCCCGCGCCATCAAGCCCGAATCGGTGCCGGGGGCCGAGTGGTTCCTCGCGGATGCGTGCGAGTTGCAGAGCCTGGAGGACGCCGAACTCGACAGCTGCGACGTGTCAATTGCCGCCACCGGCGACGACAAGGCGAACCTTGTGCACTCACTGCTGGCGAAAACCGAGTTCGGGGTGCCTCGCACAGTAGGCCGAGTCAATCATCCGGGCAATGAGTGGATGTTTGATGAGATGTGGGGCGTGGATGTCGCGGTGTCGACGCCGCGAATCATGTCGGCTCTCGTCGAGGAAGCCGTCTCCACCGGCGAGCTGGTTCGGTTGCTGACGTTCAACAAGTCCACCACGAACCTCTCCGAGATCCGGCTGCCCAGCTCCAGCGACGTCGTGGGCCGCCGCGTGGCCGATGTTGCGCTGCCACGGGGTGCGGTCCTCGCGGCGATCATTCGCAACGGTGAACCCCTACGGGTGGACCGGGAGGGGGCGCTGCAAGCCGAGGATGAACTGTTGTTCGTCGTGGACCAGACCGCCGAGGCCGAACTCGGCGCGATGTTCGCCCCCGTCACCGAGGATGACGTCGACTAGTCCGCCCGCTGCGCGGGTTAGGACACCACCTCGTAGGAGGGGTTGTAAATCACCGGACCTGCGTCATCGCACGACAGCCGTCCGCAAACGATCAGCTCTCGCCCCGGCTGAATACATGTCAGTTGCCGGTGCCCCATCCAGACCAGGCGCACAGTGCCAGTGCCGTCGTCGAGCTGGGCCTCCAGCCACCGCTGCCCGTCGCCCGGCAGCATCGTCGCGACGCTGCCGCGCAGCTTGACCATGGTGCGGGGGGCCGCGTCAGCCAACGTCACTGCGCCGCAGCCGCGTGCGCGCTTCCCCAGTTCTTCGGCCTGGAGCTCCTCAGCCGAGGCGAACCATCGCCGCAGGCGTGCCCCCAATCCCTTGGCCTGACCGATGTGGGTCACGACTGGGACGTCTGCTCGGCCTGAGGCGGCATCGTCAGCGGGATCAGGCTACCGGGGGCGGCGGGCTGTGTGCCGCGATGCACCACGAGGTTGCCGAAGAACTCGTTCAGCGCAAGCGCCGCCTCGGTGTCGTTCGGCTCGAGCGCAGCCTTGCCCATGACAACTCCGCGCAACACCCACCCCGGGCCATCCACCAGCCAGGTCCGCGTGACATGGATTGCCTGGTTACCCTTGGCGTCCTTCACCGGGACCCGGCGACGCAACTCGGCCCCGTAGGGTCCCTGCACCACAGTGATCTTCCCCTTGGCCCGCTGCGTGGCCGCGATGATCTCCTGGCGCAGTTCGGGAAGCATCGAGGTACGCGATGGGCCTGCGAACACCGCCGCTTCCAGCGCGGAGGAACCATCACCGACCAGGATCGCCTGCACCTTCTTGGAGGTCTTGTCCACCTGCAGCTGCATCGTCATGCCTGGGAAGGGGGTCGCCACGAGAGCTCCCAGTTCGATGCGCTGGACATCATCGGCATCCAGATCGACCTCGTCGACGTCGAACGGGCCGGTCTCCCGGTCGAAGGCATCGTCCATCTCGGCCCACGAATCAAGATCTTCGGCCGTTGTGCCGTCGCTCATCAGGAAACCTCCGTAGTGTTAACCGTGACCCGTGGAACCATAGCCGCCCGCACCGCGCTCGGTCGCATCGAGTTCGATTACGGGGGAAAACTCGCCCACCACAAAGGGCAGGATCACCAGCTGGGCGATGCGCTCCCCCCGCGCAATCTCGATGCTCTCGCGCGGGTCGAGGTTAATCAGGCACACCTTGATCTCGCCCCGGTAACCGCTGTCGATGACGCCTGGCGCATTGACGATGCTGAGCCCTTGATGTGCGGCGCGGCCGGAGCGAGGGGTCACCAGGCCCACGGTTCCCGCAGGCAGCGCCACTTTGACCCCGGTGCCGATGACGGCCCGCTGCCCCGGTGCCAGCGTGATCTGCGTCGCGGCCTTGAGGTCGGCGCCTGCGTCACCGGGGCAGGCGTAGACCGGCAGGAAATTCGGCTCCTCCGGAGCACACGGGATCCTCACCGGGGGCCGCCCGCGATGGCGGTCACCGCTGCGCCGAGGCGGTCCGGGTGCCGGCTGCTGATCAGCCAGTAGGGGTGCGGATCAGCCGGATCGTCGACCTGGATCTTCACCAGCCCCTCGATGTAGGGCCTGGTCCGAAGGAAGTCGCGGTGATCTGCCGCTGGGCCCAGCGCCCGGGCCGCGTCCGCACCGCTGAGGGCCTCAACGGTTCCGATATAGGCCGCGCCCAGCCGGTTCGGACCCACGCGCAGGTCATCGTCGGAGACCGCGATGGCCAGGCCGCCATAGGAACCCAGGACGGCCAACACGCCACCGCCGACCAACCCCCCGACGACGACGGCCACCCACCACTCCAAGTAGGCGGCCATCACCACGGCGATGGTTCCAACGAAGGCCAGCGCCAGCAACCACCACACGACCGGAACACGGAGCCGTTCCTCATACGCCACCCTGCCCACGATACCGTCGGGGTCGGCATAATGAAACGCGTCGCCACCCACGAAAGGAAGACGTATGGGACTGTCAGAGAAGGTGTTGTGGAACCTCTACGCCGGGGTCCTCGGGGCCGTCACGACGATCATCGCGCAGAAGGCGGTGACAAAGCTGTGGGAGGCTGCCACGGGGGGCGAGCCGCCGGACCCGAACGACCCGGACACCCCCCTGGCGCAGGCAGTTGTGTGGGCGGCCTCGAGTGGCCTGGGCGTCGGAATCGCCCAAATGACAATGAATCGCTTCATGCAGCGACGGTGGCTGAACAATATGGGACACCGGGCCCCTGGGCGCCTGGGCAACAAACTGGATCTGTGACCCGCCTCCGGGGCGCCACAGTAGTGGCGGATGTTTCGAGCCAGCACGCCGCAGCCTTCCGGCCGGTGGCTCGGCGGTGAATGCCTGTGCTGGTGAGTCCGGCCGCCACAGCAGCCGCACCCACCAGCCCTGGTTACACGCAGTCCACGCAGTAGAACAACGATCCCTTGGTCTCCGCCAGCTGGCTGCGTGACTTCACCAAGAAGCACGAAGCGCAGGTGAACTCGTCGGCCTGGCGAGGCAGGACACGCACTGTCAGTTCTTCGTGGGACAGATCGGCTCCAGGAAGCTCGAACGATTCGGCGGCCTCAACCTCATCCTCGTCGACCTTGCCGGAGTTCTTGTCGTTGCGCCGAGTCTTGAGCTCCTCAATCGAATCCTCGCTGAGTTCCTCATCGGTCTTACGCGGCGCGTCGTAGTCAGTCGCCATCTAAATATCCTCTCCATCGGCGCCGGGCCCTCCACAACCGGACGCCGTAATGTGTACCACAATCCACGGCCAGCACAAGGCCTGCCCCACTGTTGTGAAGCCCCGTCACCACACTCGATGTTGACTAGTGCTTACGCGACAAGGGCTGAGGCGCTGGTAGGTTGAGTGCATTACCCACTGGAGGAGCCCATGCCAAGCGCCTTGACCCCGCGCGAGATCCAAGCACGACTGCGGGCTGGCGCGTCGTTGCCTGAGGTTGCCGCCGAAGCGGGAGTCGATGAGGCTGACATCGAAGGATTCGCCACCCCCGTCCTGGCCGAACGCGAGCACATCGCCAGCACCGCCCGGGCCGCTACGCTTCGCCGCCGCGGCAATGGTACCGGGCATCGGCGGCTTCGTGACATCGTCGCCGAGCGCCTATTGGCTAGGGGGATCGATGCTGACGAGCTCACCTGGGATGCGTGGCGGCAGCCGGACCTCAGGTGGCGCATTTCGGCCGAACTTGTCAACGAGACGGCCCCTCGGCGGGCCGAGTTCATCTTCGATCCCAAGGGCCGATTCAGCGTGGCCGACAACGTCGATGCCCGGTGGATGATCGGTGAAGAGTTGCCAGGGGTCGAGGGGCCGGACAACGAGAACACCGTCGACTTCGACGACGAACTGGCGTTGGTGCGGGCCACCCGTGACGATCCCGCTCCTCCCCCCGTCCCCGGTGACGATGTACCAGACCACGCGCTGTATGACGACGGGCCGGGCAGCGATGAACTCGATTCCATCTACGAGATGCTCAGCGTCGTCAGTGAGGACTCGGTGCGGATATACGTGGGGTTCGAGGACGAGACCCAGGATACTGCCCCCGAGGTGAGCCACGCACCGCAACCCGATTCCTCGCCAGCGTCTGAGTCGCCCCCCGCGGCCGAACCCGACGTCGGGGCAGCCCAGGCTGCGGTCTCACCCCCCGAACCGGCACCTTCCACACCCGAGGCGCCACCACCCATACCCGAGGCAGAACCACCGGCTGCCGACGAATCCGCGGCCGAGTCGACCCAGGAATCGCTGATCGGTAACGCCGAGCCCGAGAAGCGGTCCTCACCGAAGAAGCGACGCGCCAGCATTCCCAGCTGGGACGAGATTTTGTTCGGGGGGCCCAACTCCTAGTCGCGGGGCGCAGACTCCGCGACCATGACTAGGCCGATTCGAAGGGCAACGGCTCCTCGGCCAAAACCACGGCGGCCCGGGTGCGGGTCATGCGACGCCGATGATGCCCCCGACACAGCACCTCGTAGTGCACCTCGCCTCCCTCGGTGGTGTCGCCGATGACCACCTGCGATCCTTCGGTGACCATCTTCCCGTTGATGCTTCGCGCATTGTGGGTCCCGCGCTTGCCACACCAGCACAACGGCCCGATCGGGAGCGTCTCCACCCGGTCGGAGAGTTCCACGAGCCTGGCTGAGCCCGGAAACAGCTTGGTGCGGAAGTCCGCGAGAATGCCGAAGGCGTAGGCATCCAGCTGCAGCTCGTCGACGATGCGGGCCAGCTGATCTATCTGCGCGGCAGTGTAGAACTGGGCCTCATCGCAGACCACATAGTCGACCCGGCGGCCAGCGACGAGTTCACCAATCACATAGGACCACAGGTCAACCTCGTCATCCACCTCGATGGCTGGCGAGTTCAAACCCAGCCGTGAGGTCACCGCGCCACTGCCGGAACGGTCCTTGCGGGTGAACAGGCGCCCCTGCCTGCCATGCGTGGACTGCGTGTAGTGCAGCTGCAACGCCAGGGTTGACTTGCCGCAGTCCATGGGTCCCGTGTGGAACACCAGCTCAGCCATTCGTGCTTCCTCGTCTCATGATTGCCTCTTCATAGACCCGTTCGTACCCCTCGGCGGTGCGCTCCGGGTCTAGCTCCGCGACCAGCTTGCGGGTTCCTTCGGCCAGCCGATAACGCAGCTGCGGGTCCATCAGTTCCCGCATCCCGTCTGCCAGGCCGGATGCAGTGGGGCCCACCAGGTGGGCCGAGTCCCGGCTCAGCCCAGCGCTCAACCGGTCATCGCAGTACAGGACCGGCAACCCGGCGGCCACCGCTTCCGTCACTACGAGACCTTGCGAGTCGAAACGATAGCTCGACAGGACCAGGACATCAGCATCGCGCAACTCGGCGGCGATGGCCTGGACTGAGGATTGGTGGCCCCGGAAGATGATGTTGTCCGCGCCTCGAGCCAGCCCACGCAACACGTCACGTTGATCACCATCTCCGACGATCACGAGCTCGGCATCGGCCAGCTGCGCCTGCCGGAACGCCCGGATCAACACGTCCAGGCGCTTCTCCTTGGACAGGCGCCCCACGGACAAGAATCTGACTCGCTGGTCGCTTCGAGACCGGGACAGCGATTCCAGCGCGGAGCGCATCCGCCGGTTGTAGCCGGTCGGGACCACAGACCCAGGAAGCTTCCGGCGCGCCGCCTGGCCGATCAACCCAAGCATGAACGCCGACGGAACCGTGAAGGCGTCCACCTTGCCTGCTATGTCGGCCAAAGATGCCCAGTCTATCCGCGCAGCCCACCCGCCCGGCTCGTCCCGAGCGCTGGGCAGGGCGGCCCCCGGCGGTCTGCGGCCGCTGGCGATGCTCAAGAGCGGGTTGATCAGCCCCCGATACAGCAATGTGCTCACCACCGCCACCCGCGCGGTCTGATGGGTGCCTGCCAGATTGGCATGGAAGCTATGGACGTGCGCGGCGCCTTGTAGCCGCGCAATCCGGGCCGCGAGGATGAGCGCGCCGCGTTCGGTCTGGGAGTGGATAACGTCGTAGGTGCCCATCGCGCTGATGCGCCGGGCGCTGCGGGATCCGAAGTGAAGCACGCTGAGGTGCGCGGGTAGGCCCTCGAGGTAATGCGTGGGGCACTCGATCACCCGGCCGAAGCCGGGCCGGGCCAGGTGCCGATCAGGCGCGATCAGCGTGACGTCGTGACCACGCGCGGCGAGTTCCTCCAGTTGAGTCTGCACCGAACGCCCGATTCCCCCCGACGCCGGAAAGAAGTCGTCAATGATGATGCCAATGCGCATCCGGGTTCACCGCGGCCCTCTGACCAGCAGCGGAATCTCCATTTCGGCTGGCGACAGCGAACCATGCATTCCGACAAGTGAGAACTCGCCTGGAAACGAGCGGGACATGATTGCCCACGTGTCCTGCGCTGCCACGAGCACGTCGCCTATGCGCTCAAGCGCCGCAGGCGAGGGATCCGGCCCGAACCACCCCGCCTCGACGGCCTGCGGCTGGGTGAGTACTAGTGCCCGCTCGCCGAGAAACCTCTCCCATCGCGCCGCGAGCCTCGAGGGATCACCGCCGTAGAGCTGGCGCAGGCGCCCCTCGCCTGCGATGTGAGTAAAGCCGCTCAACGCAGGCTCGTCTTCGGCGACGATTCTGGTCTGCATTGGCACGTTGACCATGCCATGGTCGCCAGTGACCACCAGGCAGACGTCATCCGGCAGGCCGTCGATCAGCCGGGAGACCAGGTCGTCGACGCGGCCGAGCTGTTCGAGCCACTGCCAGGATCCAACGCCGTAGCCGTGTCCGGCGAAGTCCAGTTGCCGCGAGTAGCAATACACCAAGTCATGCGTGGACACAGCCTCGGCGACCAGGTCAAGAAAGCGCTGCGAGTCATCCTCGTTGGTGATGCCGAAATGACGCGTGCCGGCGAAAGCGAGTCGTGTGAGGGGGCTGTTGTTGAAGCGTTCCAGGCTGACAGCGGCGCACCCTCGGCCCGCCTGGCCAAGCTGGGCGAAGACAGTCGGGGAGAGCGCGAAACTCGACACATCGGCGGGGCCGCCCTCCCAGTTCAACGCATTCATCACCCGATCATCGGATGGGTTGCGAAATGAGTAACCGACCACGCCGTGTCTTCCCGGGAACACCCCGCACCCCAGGCTCGTCAGCGAGGTCGCCGTAGTGGAGGGAACCCCGCAGGTCATCGGCTCCACAGCCAGCCCAGGCGCCAGGGCCTCGGCATGGTCGACGTGATCGCGCACATTGTGCCAGCCGAGCCCATCGACCAGGAACACCACGTAGCGGCTGGCCACGGGCAACTCAATCGGCCCATCGGAACGCCCCTCCAACGCGGCGGCGACGCTCGGCAGCAGGTCGGCCAGGCTCCGGTCCGCATAGCGCGGCAGCACCGAGGAAGCCATCAGCCGATCCGCTGCTGCAGCAGCGCCCCAAAGTCAAGCAGTCGCTGCGTTGGTGACGCGCCGTCGCCGGCCGGGCTCATCCGCAGGGTGATGTCGTTGGGCACCAACATGCCGGTGTAACCGTGCTCGGCCTCGCACGTGGGATCCTCACACTCGGCCGGGCCGAGGTCGAGGCGCCGGGCGCCGCCCCAGGCAATCGACAACCAGGTCTCGGCCAACTCGGCCCCGGCAGGGTAACGTTCCGGGTGGTTCAGCGAACGGGTGACGATGACCGAGTCGATGCTGCGCAGCGTGACCACCTCCGCGGTGCTCAATGCCCGGTCCGGGTCGCCGTCGTCGGTGTGGCAGATCAACAAAACGCGCTGCGTCAGCACCAGCACAGTCATATGCCGCTGCACCTCATGCCCGGAAAACGTCGGCTCGTGATGAACCAGGAACCCGACCACCGGCTGCTCCCCCAGCGCCTGCACGATCGTGTCTTTGACCAGCTCGGGGTAGAACCTGCCGTCGGCGATCTGCTCACCGAGCGCGGCGGGAACCAAGGTGGGTGGCGCGGAGCTAGTCACCCAGCCATTGTTTCACGGTGG
The DNA here is from genome assembly GCA_047972985.1 of Arachnia sp. Lineage (GTDB taxonomy): Bacteria > Actinomycetota > Actinomycetes > Propionibacteriales > Propionibacteriaceae > Arachnia. The sequence continues at coordinate 10,238 of JBKEBG010000139.1, read as the reverse complement.
TTGGCTATCTTGGGTGTCCATGAGGACCAGCCCCCACTTCGCCGCCCGATTAGAAGACCGGTGGCTCGGGATTCTCACCCGAGTGCTGCGTCGAATCGGGTGGCAGGAGACCATCGTCGCGTTCACCGGCATCGGGACTCCCGAGCATGTGCGCGTGCTGGCCCGCGTGGTGCTGCGCCCTCCGCGCCAGCTCGGGCTGGTGCAGGCGGCGCAAGAGCTGATTCAGCGCCGCGGCTGGCGCAACTTCGTGGCGGCACCGACCCCGCACGCGCGGGTCAGTGTCGTGGTGGACGACCAGAGAGTGGATGTTGAGGCCGACCGAGGTGGCTACATCGACGTGCGGATCACCAACCCGGGCCTGACACCCGGGTGGCACTCGGTGCGGATCGAGGGGGCTCGGGGCGGCAGCGCCATGGCACCGGTCCAGGTGGTGGACTCCGAGGAAACCTTCGGGATCGTCAGCGACATCGACGACACAATCTTGTCGACGTGGCTACCGCGGCTATTCGTGGCGGCCTGGAACTCCTTCGTGCTCACTGAGCAAGCCCGGCAAGCAGTGCCCGGGATGGCCCGGTTGTTTCAGCAGCTGCTGGCCGAGAATCCCGGCGCACCCATAGTGTTCGTCTCGACCGGTGCCTGGAACACCTATCCGATGGTCAGCCGGTTCCTGGAACGCCACGGCATCCCGCGGGGCGCGCTGCTGCTGACCGACTGGGGGCCCACGAACACCGGATGGTTCCGCAGCGGTGCCGATCACAAACGCACCTGCCTGCGTGAACTCGCTCGCGACCTGCCCAATATCGCCTGGGTCTTGGTGGGCGACGACGGTCAACACGATCCTGACCTGTACGCCGAGTTCGCCACGCTGCAACCTGAACACGTCCGGGCCCGCGCCATCCGGCAGCTCTCCCCCGGGGAGCACGCGCTCAGCCACGGCGGGTTGGCCGAGACCCCCAGCGGCCATCGGTGGCAACCCGACACGGCGCCAGAGGTGCGTGCACCCGATGGCGACGGGCTTGCGGATAAACTTCGCGGGATCATCTGACTACCAGCAGCAAGGGGCCCCTACCTCGATGGCGACCACAACGCAGGACGATCCGGTCGAGGAGCGCATTCTCGACGTCAACGTCACCGAGGAAATGGAAACGAGCTTCCTCGAGTACGCCTACTCCGTCATCTACTCCCGCGCGCTACCCGACGCCCGCGACGGGCTGAAACCGGTCCAGCGCCGCATCCTCTACACAATGGACGACATGTCGGTGCGTCCAGACCGCAGCCACGTCAAATGCGCCAGGGTCGTGGGGCAGGTCATGGGCATCCTGCACCCCCACGGCGACGGCGCCATCTACGACGCGCTGGTCCGGATGGGGCAACCGGGGGCAGTGCGGCTGCCGCTGGTCGATGGGCACGGCAATTTCGGCTCGCTGGATGCTGGACCAGCAGCGATGCGCTACACCGAATGCCCCATGGACCATTCAGCCACCGCGATGACGGCGGGCCTCGACGAGGACACCGTGGACTTTCAGGCCAACTACGACGGCAAGTCCTCCGAACCCGAGGTGCTGCCTGCAGCAATCCCGAACCTTCTGGTCAATGGTGCGGCGGGCATCGCCGTGGGGATGGCGACGAACATGGCCCCGCACAACCTCGTCGAGGTCGTGGCAGCACTCAAGCAGATGTTGCGCAACCCCGACATCGATCTCGACGAACTCATGCGGTTCCTGCCCGGCCCCGATTTCCCGGCCGGGGGCAAGATCGTCGGGCTGGATGGGGTGCGCGAGGCATATCAGACAGGCCGCGGTTCATTCCGCGTGCGGGCCGCCACCCGAATCGAAAAAGTCAGCCCTCGGCGCCAGGGAATCGTTGTCACCGAACTGCCCTACATGGTTGGTCCGGAGCGCATCATCGAGCAGATCAAGAAGGGCGTGGGCGACAAGAAGCTCCTCGGGATCGCCGACGTCAAGGACCTCACCGATCTCAACCATGGCACGCGCCTGGTGATCGAGGTCAAGAACGGCATCAACCCTGAAGCCCTGCTCGAGCAGCTGTTCAAAGTCACCAAGCTTGAGGACAGTTTCGCCCTCAACGCTGTCGCGCTGGTCGAGGGGCAACCCCGTACCATGACGCTGCGCGAACTGTTGCGGGTCTTCTTGGATCACCGGATCGATGTCACGCTGCGGCGCACCAAATACCGGCTGGCCCGAGCCGCCGAGCGGCTCCACCTCGTGCGCGGCCTGCTGACCGCCATCGTCGACATCGACGACGTCATTGCGATCATTCGCAGTTCCGAGAGCGTCGCCGAGGCCCGTTCCCGGCTCGTCGGCGCGTTCGACCTCGACGAGGTCCAGGCCACCTACATCCTCGACATGCAGCTGCGTCGGCTCACCAAGTTCTCCACCATCGAATTGGAGAAGGACTCGGCCGAATTGTCCGAGCGGATCTCGGAATTGACCGCGATCGTTGAGGACGACCAGCTGCTGCATGGGCTGGTCGCAGCCGAACTCGACGACGTCGCCACCCGGTTCGGCACCCCCCGCCGCACAGTATTGCTCGCCGGTGGCGGGCAGGTCACGGCCGCCGCGGCGCCCCTTGAGGTGCCCGACGACCCATGCTGGGTGCTACTCAGCGGCTCCGGCTTGGCCGCACGCACCGATATCGCCGCCGATCTGCCGCCCGAGGGGCCGCGTTCGGCCCACGATGTGATCGTTTCGGCGATCCGGGTCAGCGCGCACAGCGAATTCGGCGTGATCACCACCGCTGGGCGGCTGTTGCGGGCCAAGGCGATCGAGCTTCCCACGGTGCCGCTGACCGCTACCGCCCCGTCGCTGCGCGGCGGGACCCTCGGCACCGAGCTGTGGCCGCTCCAGCCCGGCGAGCGCGCACTGGCGCTTACCAGCCTGGCTCCAGACTCACTCGGCCTCGCGCTGGGCACCCGCAGGGGCGTGGTCAAGCGGGTCAACCCGGAGATCCTCACCAAGGAAGCCTGGGATGTGATTCGCTTGGATGAAGGTGACGAGGTGGTCGGTGCCGTCGAGGTGACCTCGGCCCACAGAAACGTCGCCTTCATCACCTCCGATGCGCAGCTGCTGCACTATTCGCTGGATCTGGTGCGCCCGCAGGGCCGCTCGGGTGGCGGAGTGGCCGGAATCAAACTCGCGCCCAAGGCGGGCGTGGTGTGGTTCGGGGCCGTGGACCCCGAGATCGATGATGTCGCCACGATTGCCGGATCGAGTGCCTCGCTGCCCGGCACCGAGGCGGGGGCGGCCAAGGTCACGGCGCTGGGCGCCTATCCCACCAAGGGCAGGGCCACCGGTGGCGTTCGCTGTATGCGGTTTCGCTCCGGACAAGACACTGTTCTCTCGGCCGCCATCGGCCCCCGTCCGCTGGTGGCCCAGGCCGCCAGCGGTTCCCCGATTGAATTGCCGCCGGTGAGCGAGTCTCGGGATGGCTCGGGCACTGAACTCCCCCAGCCCGTGGTGGCCCTCGCCGGACGTGGCACCGAAAGGACCTGACATGAGTTTCGATGACCTGTTGGCGGCCAATCGCGCCTACGCCGAGGGCTTCACCGATGGCGGTTTCGACGGTATCGCCCGGCGCGGAGTGTTAATCATCACGTGCATGGATTCCCGTATCGAGCCGTTGGCGATGACCGGGCTCCGGCTCGGGGATGCGAAGATCCTCCGGACCCCGGGCGGGCAGGTCTCCAGCAGCGTCATCAACGGCGCCATCTTGAGCGTGGCGCTGCTGAACGTCACCCGGATCATGGTGGTGCCGCACACCAGGTGCGTGATGGCTTCAGGCACCGACGACGACATTCGCGCCACGATCACCCAACGCACCGGATCCGAAACCGAGTGGCTCAGCTTCGGTGCCACCCCCGATCAGCTGAGCCAGCTGCGCCGCGATGTCGCGATGGTTGCTGCCCATCCGCTGATCACCGGCCGGGCCGAGGTGGGCGGTTTCATGTACGACGTCGACACCGGCCTGCTGGAACGCCTGATCTAGACCCCCGAAGTCCCGGCGCCCCAGCGACGCTCGAATCGGCCTGGCTAGGCATCGATACGGTCGGCGTCGAGAGCGTAGGCGCCGGCGATGATGAAGTCCCGGCGAGGACCCACGTTGCTTCCCATGAGCAACTCGAACACCTCGTCAGCCTCGGCACCGTCGTCCACGCTCAGCCGGCGCAGGGTGCGGTGCCTGGGATCCATGGTGGTTTCCTTCAGCTGGGATGCGTCCATCTCACCCAGGCCCTTGTAGCGTTGGGGTTCTTTGAATGACTGACCTCGTTTGGTCAGCTCGGCTGCCTTGCGTTGATACTCGGCATCGGTGTAGGTGTAGATGTACTTGTCCAGGCCGCGTTTTGGGTTGATGAGTTCGAAGCGATGCAGCGGCGGTACCGCCGAGTAGACGCGTCCCGCCTCCACGAGGGGACGCATGTATCGAAAGAACAGCGTCGCCAGGAGGGTGCGGATGTGCGCCCCGTCGGAATCGGCGTCGGCCATGAAGATGATCTTGCCGTAGCGGGCAGCATCAAGATCGAAGGTCCGGCCGGAACCCGCCCCCACGACCTGAATGATCGAGGCGCACTCAGCGTTCTTCAGCATTTCACCCACCGAGGCCTTCTGAACGTTGAGGATCTTCCCCCGGATCGGGAGCAGGGCCTGGAACTCCGAGTTGCGGGCGACGTTGGCAGTGCCGAGCGCCGAATCACCCTCCACGATGAATAGCTCGGTCAGATCGGCGTCGCTGGAGCGACAGTCCTTGAGCTTGGGCGGCAGACTCGATGACTCAAGCGCGTTCTTACGGCGCTGGTTGTCCCGGTGCGCCCTGGCCTGGAGCCGGGTGCGAGAAGCCCCGACGACCTTCTCCATGAGGGTGCGCGCCACGCTGCGGGTCGCTGGCTTGGTGGAGGTGAGGAAACGGGTGAATTCCTGCTCGACGATGCGAGCCGCGAGCCGCTGCACCGGGGGGGTTCCCAGGACTTCCTTGGTTTGACCTTCGAACTGGGGTTCGGCCAAACGCACCGTGACGACCGCGGTGAGCCCCTCGAGGCAGTCATCCTTGATGACCTCTTCGCCGGACTTCAGCAGCCGGGTACCCTCCAGCGACTTAATGAAAGCGCGGGTCAGGCCGCGTTCGAAGCCACTGACATGGGTGCCCCCCTTGGGCGTGGCGATGATGTTGACGAACGAGCGCACAACGCTGTCGTAGCCGGTCCCCCAGCGCACTGCAATGTCGACGTCGAGGTCGCGCTCCACGTCTGCGGGAGTCATGACTCCCTGGTCATCGACCATCGGCACGGTTTCGGTGAACGTCTGGCTGCCCTGGAGCCGCAGCACTTCGGTGACCGGGGCATCGGGTGCCAGGAAGTCGGCGAACTCGGTGATGCCCCCTATGTGGTGGAACTCCTCGGCTGAGGGCTCGTTGTCAGGGCGTTGATCAGTCACGCTCAGCCGCAGGCCCGGGACCAGGAATGAGGTCTGCCTGGAACGTTCTTGCAGATGCTTGAGCGATAGTTCGGCATCTGCGAGGAAGATCTGGCGATCCGGCCAGTACCGCACCCGGGTGCCGGTGGTGGCCTTGGCGACTCGCTTGAGTTTGCGCAGCCCGCTGGCCGGAGTGAACGGGGCGCCGGGACCTTCACCGTCGAAGATGCCGGGGACCCCACGCCGGAAGCTCATCGCCCACGTGGCTCCCCCACGGTCCACCTCGACGTCCAACCTGGAGGACAAGGCGTTGACGACCGAGGCGCCCACGCCATGGAGGCCGCCTGTCGCCTGATAGGACGAGGAGCCAAACTTGCCGCCCGCATGCAGCTTTGTGAACACAACTTCGACGCCGCTGAGCCCGGTGCGTGGCTCGGTATCCACCGGGATCCCGCGGGCGTGATCGGCCACGCTGACGGAGCCATCGGCGGCCAGCGTGACCTCGATCGAATCCCCAAATCCCGAGAGCGCCTCGTCCACGGCGTTGTCGATGATCTCCCACAGGCAGTGCATGAGCCCACGGGTGTCGGTGGACCCGATGTACATCGCGGGACGCTTGCGCACCGCTTCGAGCCCTTCGAGGACCAGAAGGTGCTTGGCCTCGTAGTCGCGAGACGCATGCTGCTTGGGGTTCTGCTGAGCTGCCACCGCGTTAGCGTACCCGCAGCCCCCAGGACCCACCCGAAGCCTCGCCCGGATGATCACGACTGAGTTGCGGTGCGCCCCGAACGGAACATTCCGGGCCTGGCATACGTTGGAATGGACGAACCGAATTTGACGAAACCAAGGGAGGCGATCATGCCAACCACCGCGCCCGCCCCGCAATTGACCGCCATGGACCGCTGCGATCGTTGTGGCGCTCAGGCCTACCTGCGGGTGATCCTCACCAGCGGAGGCGAACTCATGTTCTGCGCGCACCACGCCTCGGAGCATCGCGAGAAGCTGGCCCAGGTTGCCGAGCGCATTCACGACGAGACGGCTCGCCTAGCCCAGGGGTGAGTCCCCAGCGGGTGCCGACGGCGGGAACGAGGCCCCGCCGGCCAGCCACTCATTGATGATCCGATGAGCGATCGAGCCTGGGCCAGGGATGCTCAGTTCGCCGGTGCGAATGGCTCGTTGAGCCTGACTCCGCTCATAGAACGCAGCCTCAACGATCTCCACCCCGTCGGGGGTGACGTCGTGACTCAGGGCCTGCGCCACGAATCCGAGCATGAGGGATCGTGGTGCGGGCCACGGCTGGGACCCAACGAACCGGGGTGCGGCGACGGTGAGGCCCACCTCCTCGGCAACCTCCCGCTGTACCGCCTGCTCGGCGGATTCGCCCGCCTCAACGAAACCTGCCACGAGCGAGAAGCGCGTCGGGGGCCAACTCGCCTGCCGCGCCAGCACAAGCCGGTCCTGTTGGTCGAGGACGGCGACGATGACGGCCGGGTCCTGCCGCGGGAAGACCAGCGCACCGCAGCGGCCGCAGCGGCGACGCGCACCGCCGTCGATCGGTGAGGTCATCGCCTGGCATTGCTCACAGCGGGGCGCCGCCCAGTGCCACTGGGCCAACGCGGCGGCCATCGCCACCAGATCGGACCATGCCTGATCGATGCCGCGGAATGGGGTGCGCCGTTGGGCGGAGATCTCCTGCATTCGGGCGAACCAGTCGGTCCCGGCCAGCCGTCCGAGGTACAGATCCGCCTCGGTACGCGCGCCAGGCGTACTGATCGGTACCGGGACCGGTCCGTGCGCGAGCATCGCGCCGGCACCGTCCACGGCCAGCACAGTGGCATCTGCCCACGCCCGATCCAATGCCGCATCGTCCCGGGCGTGGTCGCGTCGATCCAGCCGGGCGGTGGTCCAGGAAGTCACATCAGCGACGCTACACCGCCCGACCCGCCCGTTCGGAGCCCTGTGGGCGGCGCACCGCAGCACCGGCCAACGGGATGAGGCCAGGACCTTGTGACAGTGGTGTGCCTTCGAGGCGTTCTATGTTTGACGTCGCACATCAATCTCCCGGCCAGCCACAGCTAGCCCTCGGCTCAGGGCAATGCGGCATCGATCATCCCGGGCGCAGCCGTCACGAAACGCAACGCATCGGTGGCGACGTAATAGAAGGCGGTGCCCACGCGCGCGGGGTCGATGCCCTGCGCCCCGGCCCAGGCCTGGCGATAGACCGCCAGCTGCAACGGGTCGGCAGGCATCGATGATGTCTTCCAATCCACGATGAGAGCATCGAACTGGTCCCCGTCCCATCGGTACACGGCGTCGATACGGCCCCGCAGCGTGTAGCCGCGCCACGGGAGGATGAACGGCACCTCCATCGCTTCGGGTTGCCGCTCGGCGAACCGTCCCCGACCGAACGCCGTGACCAAACCCTGAAGTGCAGGGTCGAGTCGTTCGCCGGTTGCCTCCTCCAGGGTCAGTGGCTGGGTGAAGCGTCGCTGCACCCATTCGTGGAACCTGGACCCGACGTCGGCGGCCGGGGATGGCCGCCGCGGCATGGGACGAACCAGGTTCGCGGCGAAGGCCTCCGGATCGGCCCGCATCGCCATCAGCGCCGTGGGAGATAGCCCCTGCGGGACCGTCACCTCTCGGGTGGCTCGACGCTCCTGAGCCTCCCGCAACAGGGCGAATTCCCGGTCCCATCGCTGAATCTGATGCAGATCCTCGGACGAGGAGACACCGGGTGACCAGATCCACTCCTCAAGGTCACCCGCGTCGCTGTGATGGCGCGCCTGCGCCACGAGATCGATGGCCTGGGCATGCGAGGCAAGTTCATCGGGGTCGACAGGATTCGGCCATTCGGCAGCCACCTGGCGGGGTGGGATGGGGTTGGCCGTGGCGGATTGGGGAGGCTGGGCCATGCCACTTGCCGTGGCGATCATCTCGAAGTACGGCGATGGCACCCGGGGGCGTTTGAGCCCGGGCGTCCAGGTGTGGGTCGAGGCAACCAAGAGGCGTTTGGCACGGGTGACAGCCACGTAGGCAAGCCGATCCTCGCTGCGGCGGTGGGCCTGCCGCGAGTCGCGTCGAAAGTCCTCGATGGCCTTACGGTCGTAGCCCCGCAGCTGTGGAATGGCCGCCGCGTCGCCACGCAACGGGGACGGCAGCAACTCGGCGCGCGATGGCCACACGCCGGTGCGATCATCGGCGGGGAAGATCCTATCGGCCAGGCTCGGCAGAAAGACCGAATCCCATTCCAGCCCCTTGGCACGGTGGATCGTGAGCAGCTTGACCGATGCGTCATCGCTGGGGACTGCCTGTTCGAGGCCCACGCCGTAGTCGTCCTCGGCGTCAAGGTAGGCCAGCAGACCCGTGAGGCTGCCGTCACCGTCCACATCGATGTAGTCGCTCACCGCGGCGGTGAAGCGCTCCAGCTGGGAAACATCGCGCCCGGCCCTGGCCAACAGCTCGACGTCGAGGCCCAGGCATGAGATCACGCGCCGCACCAGGTCGCCCACTGGTTCGCCGGCGTATCGACGCAGTTCGGCCAAGTCGTGTGAGAACTCGGCTAATCGGTGCTGCGCCTGCGTCGAGAGCTGCGCCGGTCCGGGGTCCTCGACAGCATCGAGAAGGGCCGGGATCTCGCCGGGGTCGGACTCGCGAACGATGTCTTCCAGGGAAGAGCCGGCGGAGCGCCTCGCGGAGCCGGTGGCGGCGATGTCACGTGCCCGCTGCCCGAGCGCCTCAAGGTCGGCGATACCCAGCCGCCATCGGGCCGAGGCGAGCAGCGAAGCCACCTCGGCGTTGGCCCCCACATCCCCGAGGAGCCGCAGCATCGCCACCACCGGCGCCACCTCGGGCAGGTGCAGTAGCCCGCCGAGTCCGATGATCTCGGTGGGAATGCCATTGTCGCGTAGGACTATGTAGACATCGCTCGCGGTTTGGTTGCGGCGCACCAGCACGGCGATGTCGTTCCAGGCGACCCCGTCGTCATGCCGTGCCAGGATCGCCTCGGCAAGCCATTGGTTCTCCTGATCCACAGTCTCGAACACGTGGGCGTCCACATCACCCGGGGGCGTCTGGGCAGGGGCGATCAGCTCGACTCCGTCGCTTCCCTGGTCCGGGGCGAGGAGATTCCCGATCTCAAGGATCCTGGTGCCACTGCGCCGGTTGACGCTTAGCGTGGCCTGGGTAGCGGGGGCACCATCGGCGGCCGGAAAGTGCTCGGGGAAATCCAGGATGTTGCGGGAGGCGGCTCCTCGCCAGCCGTAGATGGCCTGGTTTGGATCGCCCACCGCTGTGACCGCAAATCCCCGTCCGTCCCCAAACAGCCGCCGCAGCAGTTGCGCCTGAGCCGCTGACGTGTCCTGATACTCGTCGAGGAGTACCACCCGAAGTCGGGATCGGATTGTCTCCCCCACCGCCGGGACTTCAGTAGCCAGCCGGACGGCCGTACGTAGCTGATCAGCGTATTCAGCCAGCCCAGCTGCCGATTTGAGTTGCTGATACTGCTCGACCAACCTCAGCAGGTCCAGCCGCTCAGCGAGATTGGCACACGCCGCCGCGACATCCTTCAGTGGCCGGCCGCGGTAGAAGGGCACTCCGGCGAAGCCTGCCTCGGCGAATCGGGTGAAGTCCCGCACCGCCGCAGGGTCCACCAGATTCGATTGCAGTTGTGCGTCCAGCCCCAGCAACCGTTCGGGGATGCTGGTCGGGCGGAGCCGACTAATGCTCTCGAATGGCCCAGGGGCCGCCATGACAGTGCGGTGAGCCAGACGGAATCTCGCGGCTCCGGTGAGCAACACCGGCTCGCGTTCAATG
>JBKEBG010000153.1:0-37758 GCA_047972985.1 Arachnia sp. | reverse complement strand
CGAGTTCGAGCTCCGCGGCACTCAAGATGCGGCTGACTCGCCGCCTCAGGCGTCGACAGCCGATCCCCAGCAGCCCTATCACGGCGGCGCCTACTCGCCGCAGTCCCCCTACGGCGCGGCCCAGCCACCACCTCCCGCCTACGGGGGCTCCTATGCGCAGTCCTACACTCAGGGGTCCCCGTACCAGGGAGCCTACGGCCTTCAGGAGCATCCGATGGCCCAGACTGTGTTCATCACCGGCATCCTTGGTATCTTCATCGCGATATTGCCGTTCGTCGCGTGGTACCTCGGCGCTCAGGCGAAACGAGAGATCGAGCAGGGTGCCCCGTATCTGTGGGGCGGCCACTTGAAGTCGGGGTACGTGCTGGGCGTTGTGTTCTCGCTCGTGGCTCTCATCGGCGGTATCGGGGCGCTCCTATTCTACTTCGTCATTGTCGGCATCGTGCTCGGCTAGCGCCCAGCCCGCCTCGATCCCCGAGGCAGCTAGCGGATGAAGACCGGGACGCTGCTGGTGGACCTGGCCTCGTCCCAGGCATAGCCATCGACGTCGAAGGTGCGTAGCGCGGCCGCCGAGCGAACCCGGTTGCGCACCAGCCAGGAGGCCATGCTTCCCCGGGCTCGCTTGGCATAGAACGACACAATCCGCGGCCTGCCCTTGGCGTCGCGGTCCTCGAAGCGCGGGGACACCACCTTCGCGTCGAGTGCGGAGGTATCCACCGCGTCGAAGTACTCACCCGAGGCCAGGTTGACCAGCACGTTGGCCCCAGGTGAGGCCTCAAGGTCCACACTCAGCATCGCGGCGAGCCGATCACCCCACCACTGGTACAAAGTGCGACCGCGTTCGGTGCGAAGTTTGGTGCTCATCTCCAACCGGTAGGGCTGGATCAGATCGAGTGGGCGCAGCACACCGTAGAGCCCCGACAAGATCCGCAGCGTCTTCTGCGCCTCGGTGAAATCGCGCGCATCGAACTCCCGCGCCCGCATCCCCTGATACACATCACCGTTGAACGCAAGCACCGCCGGCCGGGCGTTACCGGGCGTTGGCTCGGCCTCGAAGGCTCGATACCGTTCAACATTCAGGGCGGCCAGGTCCGCCGAGATATGCATCAGCGAGGCCACCTCGTCGACGGACTTGCCGCGCATCACGTCGATCAGCCGCTCGGCTGCCTCGCCCTGCCGAGGCAGCGTGAAACGTGTGGTTGCCAGGGCAGAGTCGAAATCCAGTGACTTGGCGGGTGAGACGACGGCGAGCATCGGTCCTCCTGATTGCGGGCGGCAAGTGCTGTGCTTCTAGTTTCCCGTGCCTGAGGCGGCACGCCGCCTGGGCTGCCGGGAGGTACCGCAACCTGGCGCGAGATCAGGCGTCGGCAGAGTTCGAGCTGATCCCGGGCCGGCCTTCGTGCACGATCTTGCCCGGGTTCAGATGCCGTCCCGGATCGACGCCCTCGAACAGCGCGCGCTGGATGAACACCCCGCCGGGCGAGATGTCTTGATCCAGCCACGGCGAGTGCTCCTCGCCCACACCGTGGTGGTGGGACACGGTGCCGTGGTTATCCATGAACGACTGCTGGACGGCTCGCTTGACGTGATCGTAGGTGACCAGGTTTTCCTCGGAGGCGTCGTTGATGGCGAACGTGAAGTACTGGCAGGCACCCGAGTGGTACGAATGGCTCAGGTGACAAAACACGACGCCGTTGACGCCGCACTCGGCCATCGCCTTCATCGCGGCGGCCACAGTGTTGGTGTGAATCTGCTCGGCGTAGGTCCACGGTGTGCTGGTCTCCGACACATCGGCCACGATGCCGCGGTCAAGCATGAAGTCGCGGATGTAGGGGGTGTCGTACTTCTTCTGATCGTAGAGGGCCGCCGGGCCCTTCCCGACGTTGATCCCGCCGTTGCGGCTGACAATCTTGGCAACCAGCCCCTTCTCGTAACGGACGTGGTTGGCGCTTCCCTCGAAACCGACGAAGGCCATGGCGATCTTCTCCAGGTCCCAGCCCTTGCTCGACATTACCTTCTGGATCGCCTTGCTCATGAGGCTGCCCACCCGGCTCGACTTCTTGCCATTGGCCATGATGTATTGAGTTTCCAGCGCGTCGGAGACCCGTGCCATCATCACCGACGCATCGGACTCGACGATTTCCCGGCAGGCCTTCAGCCCGTCCTCGTAGCTGGCGTAGAAGTACGCTTGCAGCTCGCGGACCTCGGGAACCCGGTGCACGTTGACCCAGGCCTGCGTGATGATCCCGAGCCGCCCCTCGGAACCGAGGATCATCTCGCGCACGCTGGGGCCGGACGAGTACGACGGCAGCGGCCGCAGGTCGACTACCTGGCCGGGCAGCACAGCGGTGAGCCCGCGGGTGATGTCGGCGATGTCACCGTACTTGTCGGACTGCATACCGGAGCTGCGGGTGGCGATCCAGCCGCCGAGCGTCGACCACACGAACGAGTCGGGGTGGTGGCCCAGGGTCCAGCCGCGGGCGTTGAGCTGATCCTCCAGATCGGGTCCGAAGACACCGGCCTGGACCCGCGCGAGGCCGGATTCCTCGTCGATCTCCAGTACCCGGTTCATGCGGCCCAGGTTGACTGTGATCACCTGCCGGGTCTCACCCGGTTCGGCCTCCACTGCGGCCACGATGTTGGAGCCACCGCCGAAGGCAATCAGCACACCGTCGGCGCTGCTGACGGCGTCCACCACGGCCACGACCTCAGCGTGACTGCCGGGGTAAACCACCGCGTCGGGGACGCGTCCCAACTCGCCCCGGCGGACCCGAACCAGATCGCGCACCCCCTTGCCGTAGGTATGGACGACGCGGGTCTGGTCATCGGTTTGGACGTGGGCCTGGCCCAGGATGTCAACCAGTGAGCTCCGCAACCCATCGCTGAGTTGTGAGGCTGGCACGTTGAGGGTGTCGAAGGCGGGAATCGGCTGCACCGGCTGGGTGATGTCGACGCCGATCTTGCTGAGTACGAAGCCAGCGAACTTGGGTTTGTCGTGATACGTGTAGGCCTTGCCTTCCTCGCCCCAACCCCACCACTTTTGCTGCTTGACGCCGTCGATCATCCATCCTCCTGCTTGGTTGCATGCCCCTTGGCATCCTCGGCCAGGGCGGCGAGCTCGGTCTTTGCGGCCTTTTCGATGGCTACCGTGCGAGCGTATTCTGCCAGGGTTTTCTGACCATAGGCGCGGGCTGTGGTGTCGTGAAGCTCCAAAACCTGCCGTCGCATGCGTTCGTTGAACTCGTGGGCGATCTCACCGCGCAGCGGCTGCATCGGGCGGCCGAAGACCACATGGACCTCGGGCCGGCCCCGCGGCAAATGCTTCTGGTTGTACGGCCACGCCTCGTGCGCCCCCACCAGCGCGATCGGCAGCCCGGGGACGCCGCGCGAGATGCATAACGCGGCGACACCGGGTTTGAACGGGCCCATCGCCCCGGTTCGGGAACGGGTGCCCTCGGGGAACAGCAGGAGCGGCACACCGTCGACCAGCAGCGAGGCTGACAGCCCGCGCTGTCCCTTGCCGCGGGCCTTGTCCTTGCCCCGGTCCACGGGGAAACCGTTGAAGAACAGCGACATCGGCGCCGTCTTCCACCAGCGATCGTAGAAGTGATCCGCGGCGGCACCGGTGGCAAGGAACCGGGATAGGCGTCGCGGGAGCGCACCGAAGATCAGCGGCGCGTCCAGGTGCGAGGAGTGGTTGGCGAAGGCGACGAACGGCGCCTCGGCCGCCGCCAGGTTCGCCACGCCGTGCACGTGCACCCGCAGCACCCGCCACACGTAGGGGCGCAGCAGCAGGAGTTGGGCGGCTTGCCTGGTACGGGAAGTGAGCTTAGAGCGGTAACGTCCGGGCGTCTCGTCGTTCACGATTAATCGTGGTTCTTCCGGCTGTTGCTCAGCAGACGCGAGAAGCTTCGCACCGCGGCCCGCGGGCCGTGATGGGCCAAGAACATCGCGCCGCGCCACTTCCAGCCGGGAATTGATTCGGGCTTGCCCGCGTCGGCATCGGCGAGGGCCTGGGTGACCAGGAAGTCCTCGTCGATCCACACGGCATCGGGCAGCGTGGTCGCCTTGATCCCAGCCCGCTGGTGGAACTCGGTGCGCACCCAGCCGGGCAGCAGCGCTGTGACGCTCACGCCAGTGCCCCGCAGCTCGAGCGCCAACGAGTTGGAGTACGTGGTGCACCACGCCTTGACCGCCGAGTAGTTGCCGGTGAAGATCGCTCCCGCGCTGGACGAGACGTTGATGATCTGCCCCCGGCCCCTGACCCGCATCGCCCGGCCGGCCGCGCCGCCCAGGATCAGCACTGCCAAGGCCATGACGTCCAGGGCCCGCTCGTGGACCTCGATGTCGCGGTTGAGTAGCGTGGTGTGGAGTCCGAATCCGGCGTTGTTGATCAGCAGGTCGATCGGGCGCTCATCGTCCTCGATGCGTTCGGCTACGCGCAGTACATCCTCCCGGACAGCCAAATCCGCGGGGAAACACTCGACAGCGATGCCGTGGCTGGCGCTCAATTCCTCGGCGACTTCGTCGAGGCGTTCAGGGTTGCGGGCAACCAGAACCAGGTCCGTGCCTCGGCGGGCCAATTCCCGCGCGAAAGCGTGTCCGATGCCGGACGTACCGCCGGTGATGAGTGCGCAAGCCATGGGTCTAAAGGTACGCCACCGGCGCGGTAGCTCGCAGGTGACGCTGAACCAGCCAGCAGCCTTGTGGGAGCCCTACAACGATCCGTGGATCACGTTGTGGGACTTCGCCCCCATGCGGCCCGCGGCCGGGTCGCCCAGCTCCCCGATGGGTTCGCTCAACGCCGGTGATCGCGCTAATGGCGAATATCATGAGCGTATCTGGGCAAGTAGAACCGGCGTCGATCACGTAATGCTGCACCTTGGCCCAGGTAGCGATTCGCTGTGGCCTCGAATAGTGCCGTGAAGGGCTAGTGTTGATAATCGCACCCGACCATTGGTGTACAAGTCAACACACTTCTTTGATGAGAATAACCGGGCCCGCTGGGGGTGGCTCAGTCGTGAGGAGAATGGTCCGAAATGAGTGCATTGTGTCACGCCGCGGCGGCGCCAGCCTCCGTTGCCACGCGGCAGAGGTGCAGGGGTGCCGCCTCAGGTGAGTGCGCCGTCGAACGCTCCGAGATCAATTCACTTGAGGTCGTCGGCGGGCGAATGGCCCACGGGCTAGTCGGTGGGCCGGTGAAACCATGAAAAGCGCCGCCCAACGACATGCTCTGGGGATCCTGATGCCGGGATTCACTGGGACGGAGCTGCCGCAGTGGATGGCGACGTTGCTGCGGGAAGGACTCGGCGGAGTGTGCCTTTCGGGCACAGGTGTTTGCTCCGCCGAAGACCTCGCCACGCTCACCGCCGCCATCTACGACGCCCGCCCGCAGGCGATCATCGCCATCGATGTGGCAGGCGATGGCACCGGCTGCGGCCTCAGCCCGGCGGCGGCCTTCCCGGGCAATGCCGTCCTCGGCCGGATCGACGACGTCGCGACCACCCTGGATGTCGCCACCCAGCTGGGCGGCGGGTTAGCCGCCGCCGGGATCCGGCTGGTCCTGGCCCCCGAGATCGACATCACCCCGGAGGCGGGAAACCCGGTCAGCGGCGTCCACAGCTTCGGCTCGCAACCCGATCGTGTGGCGCGGCACGTCACAGCATGGATCGACGGCATCCGCACCACCGGTGTGGCGGCCTGCGTCAAGCACTTCCCCGGCCACGGGGACGCGTCGAGCCAGGCTCCCGTCGCGGAGCCGATGGTGCTGCGCGATGCAGTCACGATAGCTTCACACGATCTTCCGCCGCTGCGGGCCGCGCTGCGGGCGGGCGCCGAGGCGGTCATGACCTCGCACATCTACATTCCCGCCTATGACGCCTCGAACCTGACCACGCTCTCCCCGGCGATCCTGGGTGGGGTGCTGCGCGCCGCCTTGGGATTCCGGGGGGTCATCGTGGCCGATGAGCTGGATCAGATAGGTGCGTCGGGGGAGACCGGCACCGCGGAGGCGGCAGTGCGGGCTGTGAGCGCCGGGTGCGATCTGTTGCGCGTGGACGCCCAGACCACTGAGGAGCAGATCAGGCTGATCACCCACACCCTTGCCGAGGCCCACGACCAGGGGCGGCTGCCCGCGCGTCGTCTCGCCGATGCCGCGCTGCGCTGTGAGGGGCTGGCCGAGACCCTGACGTCCTACAGCACGTGGTCCCTGCCTCCGGTGCCCGATCTCCCGGTGCTGACTCCTGGCCGGGTGGCCGCGTCCTTCACTGTGTCCCAGAAGGCACGCGAGGTCCTCGGTAGGCTGCCCGCCGAGTGGGTGCTGATCGAGCCCGGGCTCGATCAGAGACCCAGCACGGCAGCCTGGGGCCCCTGCTTCGACGGCGGCGCGACGCCCACGCTCGTGGTGCCGGCCACGGATCGTGCTCTGGCCAGCCGCTACACCCCGACGCCGGGGGCGCTGACGATGATCCTCGGCAAGGAACTCCACCGCGATCCAGAAGCGCTTGCCGCCGCGAGGTCGCTGGCGCAACGCTCGGGCGGGCTGATCGTCGATCTCGGTTTCGCCGACGAATCGGCCGTCGACATCGCTACCTTCGGGGCCTCCCGGCTCGTGGGTCAGGCGCTGCTGGGCCTGACTGAACGGCCCGTGCCGCAGCCCACCTGACCCGAACCGGCCCACGATGCCCGGATTCAGCCCTCGGGTGGCGCGGCATCCCGATTGTGATCGGGCTGTGCGGTCAGGACACCGTCGGGACCCAGGAGCCATTGCGCGTCGAGGTTCAACCGGCTGAGCAGGTCAGCGTCGTGGGATATCACCAGCAGGGCGCCACGGTAGTCGGCCAGCGCGTCGACCAACTGGTCGACGCTGTAGCTGTCGAGGTTGTTGGTGGGCTCATCCAGGATCAGGAGCTCGGCCGGCGGCTCGGCCAGCAGGCTCCGAGCCAGCGCCACCCGGAAGCGTTCGCCCCCGGACAGGCTGCGCACCTCCCGGAAGGCTGCCTCACCGCGCAGCAGGAACCGGGCGAGCCGGTTGCGCAGCACGCTGGTCGGGGTGCCCGGCGCCGCCTGCCGGATGGACTCCAGTGCGCTGGCGGTCTCGTCGAGCCCATCGAGGCGCTGGGGTAGGTAGCCCACGCGTGCCACGAATGCCTCGGCGGTGGCGGCCCTGCGCGGCGCCGCGCCGGCCAGCTGTGCCACCAGAGTGGTTTTCCCGGCGCCGTTGGGGCCGGTCAGGCCGATTCGTTCCGGCCCCTGGATGATCAGCTCGCGGCCATCGCTGCCGGTCACCCTGGCGACATGGCGCCCGGCGGGCAGGTAGGGATCGGGCAGGTCGACCCGGATCGATTCGTCGGTGCGCAGCCTGGCTTCGGCCGCATCGACCTGGGACTGCGCTTGGCGGACCTTGTCTTCGTGCATGCCGCGGCGGGTGCCTGCCGATTTCTCGGCCGAGTTGCGACGCCGGTTGATGGCGGCCTTGACGAATGTGGCCTGTGTCCAGTCCTTGCGTCCCTGGCTGGCCGAGTGCGCCAGCTGCTGTTCCGCGGCGGCCTGGCGGCGTTTCTGGGAACGCAAGGCCTGTTCGGCGGAACGCAGCTGCTGTTCGACGGCGCGCTGTTGTTGCTCGACGGCGGCCCGGTAGGCGCTGTACGGGCCGCCGAAGGTGGTCAGCTGGTGCTGCCGCAGCTCGACGGTGGCGTCGGTGAGTTCGAGCAGATCGAGGTCGTGGCTGACCAGCACCAGGTTGCCGCGCCAGGCGCGCACCGCGTCGAAGAATCGCTCGCGGGAGCCGCTGTCGAGGTTATTCGTGGGTTCGTCCAGCAACGCAATCGAGGGTTGTCGCAGCTGGATCCCGGTGAGCGCGCCGAGCATTGTCTCGCCGCCGGACAGGGTGCCGGTGGGGCGACCGACGTCGGTGGGCAGTCCGGCGGCGGACAACGCGGCCACGGCCCTGGCCTCGATATCCCACTCGTTGCCGACGATGTCGAATAGTTCGGCGCGGGCGTCGCCTGCTTCGATCCGACGCAGTGCCTCAAGCACCTGCGCGATGCCGAGGAGGTCGGCGAGGGTGTCGCTGGGCCGGAGTACCAGGTCCTGCGGCAGGTAGGCCAGGCTGCCGTGGACCTTCACGTGCCCCGAGGTGGGGGTGAGGTGGCCGAGGATGAGCCGCAGCAGGGTGGACTTGCCTGCTCCGTTGCGGCCGATGAGGCCGGTGCGGCCCCGGCCGATGGCGCCGGTGACTTCGCTCAGGACGGGGGACCCATCCGGCCAGGTGAAGCTCAGGTGATCGAGGGTGATGAGGGAGGCGGGCATGCGAGGCTCCTGACGAGGTGAGGGGTGGGAGCACGCCCAACCTGTCGCCCGCCGGGCGGTGATGTGTCGTAGCGACGAAATGGCCAACTGTGGCCGGGCAGCGGGTCAGCGTGCGGGGAGGAAAGTCCTGCCGCTGTCACCCATGTACGCCTCGCTCGCCAGTCCCTTCGCAATCGCGGAACCTCCGCAGGAACCCCCCCAGTCTGCTGCACGACCGCTGCCTGCTCAAAATCCCGCCCCTTGGCCGGGCGCGCCGCCACCAGCGGCGCTGCCGCCGTCGGCGGGCTAGCCGAACAGGCGGTTGAACAGCACTTCTTGTTCTTCCAGCCGTGTGTTCCACGTAGTCCATCAGGGAGGCGTGATCGCCTCGGTGCTGAAGAACGAGCTGGTCTGCTCGCCGGGCCCGTTCGAGCCCAGCCCGCAATCAGGCGACCGGGCCGCCAGCGGGTGCCGGGGCGTTGGGGTCAGTGCCGCCATCGCCGACGGTTTCGCGGGCAACATAGCCCTCAAGGTCGAACCAGTTGTCGCCGGCTCGTTCGGCGATGGTCAGGAGGGTCTTCATCGAGGCCACCTCCTCGACCTGCTCCTTGAGGAACCACAGCATGAACTGCTCGCCCAAGGCATCGCCGGATTCGCGGGCGGCCTTGAAAAGTTCCCCGATCTGATCGGTGACGGTCTCTTCCTGGGCCAGCGCCAACGCGATGGGCTCGTTGGGGGAGCCGAAATCGTTGCGCACACCGTCGATCCCGGGGATGGTGGCAGGGATATCGCGGTCGAGCAGGTACTGCACCATCATCATCGCGTGGCCGCGTTCCTCAAGTGACTGGCGGTAGAAGTGGGCGGCCAGCTGCGGCAGGTCCTGGCCGTCGAACCAGACGGCGATGGCAATGTATTGCTGGCTGGCGGAGAACTCGTGGCGAATCTGTTCGGTCAGGAGGGTCACGAAGCGGGTGTCAGTCATGCCTCCACTCTAGGTTGCCTCCGGCGTTTGAACCAGGGCCGATGGCCCCGGTAGAGGCACCACCCAGGGTGGCGCCCCGACGCCGCAGGTCACGACGGTCTCGGCCGTCGATGCTGCCGTGGGAGGCATGGTTGCCGAAGGTAGCCGTTGCCGGGGGCCTCAGGTGGCCCACTCGAATAGTGCCCGGCCGATGACCAGATAGCTGGCTCCGGCGGCGATGACACGCGATGCCACATCTTGGGTCACCCCGCCGTCGACCCCGACGGGCCGGTGTGGCGCCAGACATGCCACCACGTGGTTGGCCGCGGGGTCCGCGGCAGAGGAGGTGCCGGGCTCAATGAGCATCACCAAGGCTCCGCCGTGTCCTGCCGTGTGCCCGGCCCCGTCGCGGGGCGGCCAGATCTCCACCCAGGTCTCCGGGTCGGCCCCCAGGTGGGGCGTGAGCTGTTCCAGCACGTCGAGGCTGGCCGTCCAGCGGCGCACCCGCACCTCACGAAGCTGCCCGGCTAGGGCGGCGACGTGCTGCCGCCATCCGCGGGTGCCCGGCACCACCATCAGGTGCACGTCCAGGCGACACTGCGGGACCCTGGCCTGACATGCCTGGAGCTCGGCCACCTGCACCCCGCGGTTCTCGACGCCGCCGTCTGGGCCGTTGGTCAAGATGATGTCGGCGTGCACCCAGTGACCGGCGTCGTGGGCCAGGTGCGCGCCTGCCGCCCTGGACCCGGGCGGCAGGGCGTAGATGCTGGCGGCTGTGGTGGCTGCCAATCCTTGCGCCCACCTGGCCACCCTGAACCTGGGCTGGTTCATCCAGGCGCGTTCAGTGGTGAGTCGAGGTGGGGCAGTTGAGCCAACTGCCGGTACCGTTCCCAGCGCCACTGACTGGTGCCGCGTGGGGTGGCAGCCACCCGCCTGGCCGGCCGGTGACGCAGCATCACCTCCAGCAACGGCTGGGATGTCGCAAGCGCCAGCGATTCCAGCGCCGCCCCGCGGGCGACTGCCTCATTGGCGTCGTCGGCTGCCACCTCCACTGGACGGCCCAGCGCGTCGGCCAGGAACTGAGTGTAGGCGGGCGATCGTGATCCGCCGCCCACGGCCAGTACCGGCCCGGAGGTCGGCACCCCCGCGTCGTCCAACAAGCCGGCGCTGTAGACCAGGCCGTAGATGACCCCCTCGAATGCCGCCCGGGCCAGCTGAGCCCGGCTGGTCTCGGCAGTCAGATCCCCGAGCAGGCCACGGGCTGCTGGGCGGTTGGGGGTGCGCTCGCCGTCGAGGAATGCCACCAGCACCGGGCCCGCATCATCGGCGCTCAGCGCCAACTCCGCCAACTCGGCATGATCGACGTTGAGTAGCCGCGCGAAGGTATCGGTCACCCGGGTCGACTTCAGGGTGCAGGCCAGCGGCAGGAAGCCGCCCGGCACCCCAGCGACGCCATTGATCAGGCCCGACGGGTCGCGCACCGGCTGCGCCGACGGGGAAAACACCACGCCGGAGGTGCCCAGCGCAACACACAACTGCCCATCGGCCAGGCCGAGGCCCACCGCGGAGGTGTGCTGATCCCCGCCGCCGGCGCCCACCGGGATACCCGCGGAGATCCCCAGCGCCTCGGCCGCGGCGTGGGTGACCCGGCCGACGATCTCGTCGGGGGCCGCTACCCGCGGGACCATCGACTCCCACGGGTGATCCGGGGAGATCGCCCGGAGCAACTCGAAGGCGTACTCGTTGCGGTCGGCGTCGAAGTAGCCAGTGCCGGAGGCCTCGGAACGGTCGGTGACGAACTCCCCGGTCAGACGATAGGAAATGTAATCGTGCGGCAGGAGCATAGTGGCCATGCGGGCGGCGTTGTCCGGTTCGTTTTCGGCCAGCCAGGCGACCTTGCCGATGGTGAACGCCGCGGTAGGAAGCGACCCGGTGCGGGTGATGAAAGCCTGCTGACCCACCCGCTCGATGAGCCGCTGCAGGGCCGCGTCGCTGGTGGTGTCGTTCCACAGCTTGGCCGGCCGGATCACCTCGCCTGCCGCATCCAGTGGCACCAGGCCGTGGCATTGGCCGGAGATCGTCACGGCGGCCACCTCGGGACCGGTGATCCCCGCCAGGGCCTGCGCGAAAGCCGCGCGCAGCGCCTCCCACCAGGCCCGCGGATCCTGCTCGCTGGCCGGGGGCGAGACGGGCGGATGCGCGGCGGAGCCCCGTGCCAGGAGGGTGAAATCGTCGATCGAGCGCAGCTCCACCTTGCACGACTGGGTCGAGGAGTCCACACCGGCAACGACCCGGGTCATGACGCCGCCTCGCGAAGCTCGTCGACGCTGAGCGGGGTGATCATCAGGCTCGGTAGCGCGTCGGGCAGTTCGGTCTTGGCGCCTACGGCGCCACCGGGATGCGTGTGATGAACAGCGCCCCAGGAATAGCCGCGGGCCTGCATCAGCGCGGTGGCAACGGCATCCCCCCAGGCGGCGTGCGCCAGGGTCGAGCCCATGGCGATCATGCCGCCGAGGTCGAGATCGGGTGAGGTCCCGATGACCACGGTCAGGTCCGCCTGGCGGGTCATCGGGGTGTCGGGGGTCACCGTCAAAGCGATCACCCCGGCCCCGCGGTCCTTGGCCCGCCGCACCAAGTCATTGATCTCGTCGGAGCCTCCGCCCTTGGAGATCACTATGACCACGTCGCCCTTGGTGACCACTCCCAAGGTGCCGTGGAGTGCGTCCATGGCGGGCAGGAAGATCGCCGGGGTTCCGGTGACCGCGAAGATGTGGGCCATGCGCCGCGCGATGGTTCCGGAGGTGCCGGAGCCGCTGACGAATACCTTTCCCTGGCAGCCGAACAGCAGCCGTGCCGCGGTCACTGTGGTCTGATCCATCTCATCGGCGAGGGCGGCGATCCCGGCTGCCTCGTGAGCGATGCGTTCCCGGGCGAGGCTGAGTAGTTCCTGGTGGTCAGTCATGGGTGAGCTGCTTCCTTCATCTTGTAGGGGGGCTTCAGTGGGACCAGGCGGCCCGGCGCAGGTCGGCGTCGGTCAGGTCCGAGGCGAGCTGGGTCTGTCCGGTGCACCGGCCGCTGGTGAAGATGGCCACATCGTCGGAGACCGAGAGCACCTCTTCCTCCTCGGATGAGACCACCACGACGGTCAGGCCCTCGGCGGCCGCGAGCCGGCGCAGCATGCGGTGGATCTCCACCTTGACGCCGATGTCTACGCCTTTGGTGGGTTCGTCGAGCAGCAGCAGTCGTGGCTGCTGGGCCAGGATCCGGGCGAGCAGCACCTTCTGCTGGTTGCCGCCTGACAGGCTCGCCACCGGGGCGTCGCGGTTGCCGCGCACCTTCACCTGGTCCATGAACTGCCCCCCGGCGGCCTGGAGCCGCCCTTGCTGCACCAGGATCCTGGAGGTGGTGTAGCGCTCCACCACCGGCAGCACAGTGTTGCTGATGCTGTCGCGCATCGGGACGATCCCGTCGATCTTTCGTTCCTCGGTGAGGTAGGCGACTCCCCGCTGCTGTGCGTCGTGCGGGCTGCGTGGGGTGTAGTGATTCCCGAAAAGCTGGATGGTGCCGGAATCGACGCTTTCCAGGCCGATCAGCGTGCGCAGGAACTCGGTGCGGCCGGAACCGACCAACCCATAGATCCCCAGCACCCGCCCGGCGTAGGCAGTCAGCGACACATCCGCCAGGTCCTTGGTGCGCAGGTTCTTGACGTCGAGGGTGACCTCGGCAGCGGCATCGATGGCGGCGCGTTCTTCGACGGGGTGGGAATGCCCCGACTGCGTGGCTGGTTCCCCGGTGATCGCCTCGACCACCTCGGCCTCGGGGACGCTTGCCACGTCGGCATCGATGCGGACCTCGCCGTCGACCAGCGCGACGATCCGGTCGGCCACAGCGTAGAGCTCGCTCATCTTGTGGTCGATGAGCAAGATACCGATGCCGCGTTCCTTCGACAGGTCGCGGACCAGCTCAAGGAACTGCTCCACCTGCGCGGCCTCAAGGCTGGTGGTGGGCTCGTCGAGCAGCAGGTAGCGCGCCTCGCGGTGGCTCGCCACGGCGATCTCGAGGAGCTGCCGGATCGCCACCGGGTAATCGGCCAGCCGCCGGTCGATGTCGACGGGCAGCTTGAACTCGGCCACCAGATCGGCGGCCACCTGACGCATCTGCCGCCGGTCGAGAGTGCCGTAATGGGTGAGTTCCTCACCGAGGAAGACGTTCTCGGTGACGGTCAGGTTGGGCAGCAGAGCCAGCTCCTGATACACCGTCGAGATGCCGTGCCGAATAGCATCCTGGGGTGAAGTGAGGTGTAGCTTCTTGCCGTCGAGGCGCACAATGCCATGTTCCGGGGTGACGGCACCGCTGAGGCACTTCAGCAGCGTCGATTTGCCTGCGCCGTTGTGCCCTACCAGCCCCACCACTTCCCCGGGCCGCAGGGAGATGGAGACGCCCTTGAGTACCTGGACTCCCGAATAGACCTTGACGATCCCTTCGGCCTGCCAGCCAGCCGTGTTCTTGGTCATCACCATCTCCCTGTCGTTGCCTGTGGCTCAGCCGAGCTCGTTGTCAGCTGGCTGTTCGCCGCCGGTGAATGTCTTCAGCGGCTGCAGGACCTCCTGCTCGGGGGTGCCGCCGCCGAGCCAGCCGGCGATCTCGTCGATCACGAGCTCCCCGTACAGCTGGGGCTCCTGGGCCACACAGCCCGGGTACACATCGGTGGTGGGTTCTCCCTCGGCGCAGAATCCGTAGATCTTCACGTCACGGTCGCTGCCGGAAACAGCCTGGATCGCGCCATAGGCGGCCGGTCCTGTGGAGGCGAAGATCACGTTGATATCGGGATTGCCCTGCAGCATCTCCTCGGTGACCTTGAGGCTGTCGTCTGGTTTGACGTTCCCGTCGACAACAGCCACCACCTCGGCGTTCGGGTTGGCCGCGATGCCCGCCTCGAAGCCCTCGTCGCGCACCACCACAGGCACCTCGTCGGGTTCGGAAACGAAGCCGATCTTCAGCTCGGCATCGGTACCGAAATCAGCCAGGACCATTTCGGCGGACTGCTCACCGCCGGCGAAGTTGTCCGCACCCAGGTACTGAACGATCTGGGCTCCCTGGGAGACCATGGCTTCGTTGTCGACTGTCACGTTGACAGTGAAGACCGGCACCCCGGCATCGTTGGCTGCCTTGACGATGGCCGCCGCGGGCGCCGATTTCACGGCGTTGAGGGCAAGTGCGCATGGGTCGCGCTGGAGCATCGCCTGCACCTGGGCCAGCTGGGCGGCGTCGTCGTTGTCGGCGACCTGTACTTCCACGCTCAGCCCAGCGGCTTCGCCGGCCTCTTCGAAGCCCTGCTTCATGTAGACGTAGTAGGGGTTGGTCAGGTTGGGCAGCGAGACCGCGATGAACGGCGTATCGGAATCGCAGGATTCGGGCCGTGGGATGTCGGTTTGGTAGATGCTCGCCTCGCCGGCGGCGCTGTCGGTGCTTGACGAGCTGGCGTCTCCGGTGGTTTCGGTGACGCCGGTGCTGCAGGCCGACAGTGCCAAGGCCGCTATGGCGATGGTGACTGTGGTGATCCTCATATGTGTCTCCTTTGTCTGGTGAGGAAAATCAAGGGTGTGGTGGCCGTGGGCCTCATGGTGCGGCGCGCTCGGGTGACTTGTCGGGCTGGTCGGGCGGCTGGGTGGGTGCGGCGTCGGTGGCGGCGGGGCCGCCGAGGACCTTACGGAGCCCGGTGCGCTTGGCGGCGGCGGACCTGCGGTACCCGTCGAGGGTGACGCCGAGCAGGATGATGACCCCGATGACCAGGGGCTGCCAGAAGCTCGGCACGCCCAGCACGTTCATGCCGTTCGAGACCGTGGCGATAAGGATCGCCCCGATGAACGCCCCCAGGATGGTGCCGGTGCCGCCGAACAGGCTGACCCCGCCGACCACTGCTGAGGCGATCGAGTAGAACTGCTCATTGCCCGATCCGGCGCTGGGGTAGCCGACCATGAGTCGGCTCATGGTGATCAGACCACCGAAGGCGGCGCAGATTCCGCTGACGACGTAAGCCGAGATCGTGACCCGAGCGATGTTGATGCCCGCCAGCCGGCTGGTCTCCTTGTTCCCGCCGACCGCGTAGAGGTGTACCCCATAAGGCGTGCGGTGCAGGATGAACATGAACACGAGCAGCGCTATCACCACGAGGATGACGGGGGTGGGGATCCCGGCCAAGGTGCCGCGGCCGATGACTGCGAACATCGGATCGGCCACGTTGACCGACTGCGCGTTGGTGAGGATCTTCGGGATGGAGGCCGTGATCCCGAATGTGGCGAACGTCACGATAAACGGTGGTAAGCCGACGTAGTGGACGATCACCCCGTTGAAAAGTCCCACGGCGATACCCACGAGGATCGCCACTGCCGCGGCCACCCACCACGGCATCCCGGCCGCCATCGCTAGCGCGGCGAGCATCCCGGTCAGGGCGATGTTCGAGCCGACCGATAGGTCAATGCCCCCGGTCAGCAAGACGAATGTTTGCCCCAGGGCGAGGAAGGCGACTACGACGCCGTTCTCCAGCAGCACCGACAGATTGCCAGTGCTGCGAAAGCTGGGGGACATGAATGCCATGGCGGCGGCGACGATCATCAGTACGCCAAGGATCCCCAACTCATCTGGGACCTTTAATCTGCTCTTCACGGCGCCTCCTTGCGCTCCGGCGTCTCATATGAGCACGATTGCCCATGCCGGGCATTCTAATGAGCTTCGATTTGCTTGACAAGGGCCAGGTTTGGCCAGATCATCTCTCATATG
The DNA here is from genome assembly GCA_047972985.1 of Arachnia sp. GTDB lineage: Bacteria > Actinomycetota > Actinomycetes > Propionibacteriales > Propionibacteriaceae > Arachnia. The sequence goes on along the minus strand of JBKEBG010000153.1, from coordinate 21,728 downwards.
AGCACCGAGAGTGTGGATGAGTTGGACGATCGGCAACTAGCCCTGCAGATCGCCAAGGCCTACTACCTCGACGATCTGACAAAGGTCCAGATCGCCGACGGCATGGGGATGTCTCGGTTCAAAGTGGCGCGGCTGCTGAAGCTGGCCAGGGAGACCGGGACCGTCACGATCTCGGTGAACGAGGATCCCCAGCCCGAGGACATGCTGGCCACCAGGCTGCGTCACCTGCTCGGCTTGCGGGAATGTCAGGTGATCCCCACCGGCAAGGCGGTGAATCCCCGCCGTCAGATCGCGGTGGCGGCGGCGGGATACCTGGCGACGCGGCTCGCCCCGCACGACGTCCTCGGGCTTGCCTGGGGGCGGACCTTGGCCACGATGACCGAATATCTCGTGGATCTGCCGCCGGTGAAGGTGGTGCAGCTCACCGGCTCGGTCGGCAGCGATCTTGCCATCTCACCCACCCAGATCCTCAGCCAAATCACCCAGCGCTCCGGCGGCGAGGCTGTCCCGATCATGGCCCCGCTCGTGGCCGATAGCGTGGAAGCAATGCACATGATGCGGGCCCAGACGCCGATTCGTCGGGCCCTGGACAGTTTCAGCGAAATGACCATCGCCATGCTCTCGGTGGGCTCGATCAGCCCGTCGACGAGTCAGCTGTGGGACAACCTAGACGCCGATGCCCAGCGAATGCTTGAATCCTCGGGCGCGGAGGGCGAGGTGACGGGCATCTTCCTGACCAGATCAGGTGAGGTCGTCGATGTCGAGCCGGTTCGCAAATTCATCGGAATCAGCGCCGAGGAGCTGCGGGCCGTGCCGCGCACCATCATCGTGGCCGACGGTGCCGTCAAGGCGGGCTCGGTTCTCGGCGCTGTGCGAGCGGGGCTGGCCAACACACTTCTGGTCGACGTCGCCCTCGCCACCACGATGCTGGGCCTGCTTGATGGCGAGTAGCCCCATACGAGCCACCCCGCCGATCGGTGGAGCTGCGGTGGCAGCGGCGCGTCGACCCACCCTGGCTCTGCTCGGCTGGCCCGGGACCGCCAGCCGAAGGCAGCTCACCCGAACGATGTGAGTCGGGAAGCGGGCCTGATCCTCCGGTGAGGCGCATGCCCGGGTCGACGATTCCCTCGTCTGGTGGACAGCTGAGGTAATCGAGAACGGTGGCCGAGTGACTACCGGTGTGGCGCGGACGGTTCGGCATCGATGACTTTCCGCAATCGTGCGATGTCGTCGGAGATGATGGCGTCAACTCCTCGACGGATGAGAGCGCGCATGTGTCCGGGTCGATTGACTGTGTAGCAGCTGACTCGGCGCCCTTGGGCATGTGCTGCAGCGATGAACCCTGGTGTGGTCCACAGCGCGTTTTGATTAACGAATTGCGGATCGGCAGCGGCCAGGGTCTCGGCGTCCGGGTAGCGCCGGTCATCGCAGCTGAAGTACACCTCGATATCGGCCCGCTGGGCCCGGACGCCGCACAGGGCCTCGGGGTCACCGGTGAAGGCGACGCCGCTTGTACCCAGCCGTTCCACCTCCGTCAGGCAGACCTGCGCGATGCGTGGCGTCGACACATCGATGACCAGCGGAACCTGAGGCGTCACTGCTTCGATGGCCTGCCAGAGATCGGGGATGCCCTCCGGGGTGGCAGGGCATGCCCGGCGAAGGGTTTCGTAGTCGGTCTCGGCGACCACGAGGTCCTTGCCCCACAGCCGTTTCAGCGTTGGGTCATGGATGACGATGGGCCGCTCATCGCGGGTGAGGCGCACGTCAATCTCAACGGCATCCGCCCCGTGGGCCAGGGCCGCGGCCAGCGCCGGGAGGGTGTTCTCCCGTGCCAGCCGCGGGGCCCCGCGATGAGCAATCGCGCGGATCGGTGGCGCAGCCTCAGCTGGCGACATCGTCGGGGAGCAGGATCAGCCGCTCAATGCGGACTCCAACCCGGCCAAACCAACGCTGCGACGGCGGAGTGTAGGCGCGGATCTCCTCGCCTCCAAGCCGCATCACCACCTCCCGATAATGGCCAAGCGGAGTGTCCCGGATGACCTCAGCGGGCGCCGCCCCTTCGCCCTCGGAAACGATCGTGACATCCTCAGGCCGCACCCCGAACAGGCCAGTACCGTGAGGCCCTGAGGTGCCCACATCAATGGCGGGTGCTCCGTCCATGCTGAGGACTCCGTCGTGGAGGCTGGCATTCAGGAAGTTCATGGTGCCAACAAAGCGTGCGACGAATTGTGTCTCTGGGTTGCGGTACACCTCATCGGGGCCTGCGTACTGCTCTACCTGCCCATGGTTCATGACGGCTATCCGATCAGCGATCGACAGCGCTTCCTCCTGATCGTGGGTGACGAAAACCATAGTGATCCCGGTGCGGCGCTGAAGCTCCCGGATCTCCTCTCGCACCCGGACGCGAAGCTTCGCATCCAAGTTCGACAACGGCTCATCCAGCAGCAGCACGCTCGGCTGCAGCACAAGCGCCCGCGCGAGAGCCACTCGCTGCTGCTCGCCGCCGGAAATCTGCCCCGGGTGGCTGCGGATGTGGTGCATCAAGCCGACGGTGGTCAGGACCTCCTCGACCCGGTTGGAGATCTCGGTCTTGGGAAGTCGACGCAGTTTCAGCCCGAAAGCAACATTGTCGAAGACCGTCATGTGAGGCCACAGCGCATAGTTCTGGAAGACCATCGCCGTGGGCCGCTTCTCGGGCGGGGTAGTTGTGTAGTCGATGCCGTCGATGACGACCTTGCCCTCATCGGGGATCAGGAAGCCGCCGATCATGCGCAACGTTGTTGTTTTGCCGCAGCCAGAGGCTCCCAGTAAGCACGCAAGTTCCCCTGAGCCGACCTTCAAGTCGAGATCGATGACGACCCGGCGTCCGCCAAGGGTTTTGGAGATCCCGGTCAGTTGGAGACTGTGATCAGAGGTAGTGGGGCTCGACCCTGGGATATGTGTGGTGGCCATGAAAGGCGGCTCCTAACGAATACGGAAGCCCTGTGCGAACGCCCCGCCCATGATGTGGCGACGAACGGCGAGCATGAGGACAACCGAAGGAATTGATAGCAGGATGGAGAACACGGCCGACACCTGCGATGGATAGTTGGCGACCAGTGTGTACATCTGGATGGGCATTGTCGTGATGTCCGGGGCGCCGACGAGGAAGGTTCCTTGGGCCTCGTCGAAGGCCGCCAGGAACGACAAGATGAGCGCCACCAGGATTGCCGGTAGAGCCATCCGAAGAGTGATCCGGAAGAACACTTGGATGCGGTTGGCGCCCGCGTCTCGTGCTGCCTCTTCCAGGCTTGGCGGAATTGCGGCGAAGGCTGCAGCCGGGATCCACGTCATGAAGACGATAGTGCCGATCAGCTGGACGATGATGACGCCCAAGAACGTGCTCATCAGATTCAGAGCATAGAACAGGCTGGCCATCGTGATGTAGAGACCGAATCGGGGGAAGGCGTTGGTCGCAAAGATCGTCAACAGCACGAACTGTCGGCCACGAAATGGGATCCTGGCCAGGGCGTAGGCAGCGGGAAGGCAAATCACTGCCGACACCAAGGTCACGGTGGGTGCTGTGACCAGGCTCGTCACGATCGACTTGGATAGTTTGTTGTCGGAGAACACTGCCACCCACCAGTCGAGGGTCCAGCCATTGGGGGTCAGGCTTGGATAGGTCCACGATGTCGCGAAGGCGCGAAGTCCCAACCAGACCAACGGTCCCAGGATGAATGTCACCAAGACCACGGCACCCAGCGCCACGACGATACGTTCGACCCAGCGGCGAACCGCCGACCCTCCGGAGTGGGAGGTTGAGGCCGTTACTGTGCTCATTTGAACGCTCCAGAGGACTTGGCCGAGCGGAAGTTCGCCCACAGGTACGGAACGCTGGCGAAGGATGCCAGGACGAACACGACAACTGCCATCACTTCGGCCTGTTGTGGCTGATTGAATGCCTGATAGGTGTCGCTCATCAGCACTCCGAGCATGTTCGGCGCGCTCGGGCCGACGATGTAGGGCAGCGTGAAACTGCCCAGGATATTGATGGCGGTAAAGGTGGCTGCGATCACCGTGGGCAACAGCGCCATCGGCAGCAGCACCGAGAAGAACCTACGCACCGCCGACGCACCCACATCTTGAGCGGATTCGATCAGTGCGTCGGGAACCGATGACAACCCTGAGGTCACCATCAACACGGCGAATGGCAGCGATGTCCATACCGAGCCGATCACGATGCCCGCGACGGTGTACCCGAAAGCAGGTGCATCCTCCCAGCCCGCCAGCGCCGCGACGGTTCTCACGAAGCCGTCGGTGCCGTAGAAGGCCAGCATCGCGTAGGACCCGATGACCACCGGGATGAACATCGGGACGATGACCAAGCCGGATAGCACTTGGCCAGCCCGGCCAGCTTTGAACCGCAAGTACAAAGCTATCGTCCAGGCGAGCACCATCACCACTACTGTGGCAACGACGGCGACGATGATCGTGACTGAGAAGCTGCGCCAGAACAACTGGCTTGAGAAGACATCTTGGTAGGCCCCAATCGTTGGGCCCGATCCCTCGGATAGGTACTGGTGTTGGGCGATCAGCGAGATGATCCGGTTGGGACCACCCGAATACCCCAACGTGTATGCAACGCCGAAAGAGATCGGCACCACAATGAAAATGGCTATGACCAGAAGTGGTGGGGCCGCGAGCACCCAGCCCCACCACTTGGAGCGTGACGTCATCAGCGGGACTCGTTTAGGGAACCTGCTGCGACCACTCGGAGTTCAGGTCGGCAATACTCTCTGAGGTGTAGAACGGCTGGAGCCCAGCAGTGTCGAGACCCTCGAATCGTGCCTGCTCCTCGGCAGGCAACTCGGCCACCGCGATTGCCGGGAAGCCGGCCACAGCCTGGGAGATGGAGACCTGCTGTTCTGGTTCCAGCAGCCAGTTGAGAAAGGTCAACGCCGCCTCCTGATGCCCGGAGTTCACGGGAATCCCTAGGTAAGCCGCCCCGCCTGGCAGGCCGGGGGCTTCCAGCGAGGCTGCCTTGATGTGCTCGGGGATGCTCCCATCCTCGATGCCGCTGAGGTACATGTCCGACCACGTCGGGGTCATAGCGATGGCTCCGCTGGACAGCAGATCGAGCACTTCCTGGTTCCCGTTGGGATAGGTCTTCTGGTAGACGTTCGGGGTCATCTCAGCCAGAAGTTTGAAGCCAGGATCCCACGCAGATTCAGCTTCCTGATCGTAGCCAGTGATGAAAACGTCTGATTGTTCGGCGGTCATCTGAGAATCTAGAACTGCCTGCACGAAGCCGAGCCCGGAACCGCCGGTGCTAGGTGAGTTGTAGGTGAAACGGCCCGGGTTCTCAGCGACCCACTGATGCAACTCCTCGAGGGTGGCCGGGGGCTCGGCCACTGTGGTGGAATCGTAGGCAAGGACCACCGAGGAGCCGCGGTAGGGCATCAGCCCGGCACTCGGGATTGAATCTTGGTCAACTGTGCCGAGGTTCGCGATGGTGTCGGTTGAAACTTCTAGCAACAGGCCCGCGCTTTCGGCGCTGGGCAGGAATCCCGCGTCGATGATGTCCATGTCCGGCTCAGCATCGTTGTCGACTGAGGCAGCGAGCTTGGACAACGAGGCCGAGTCGGTGGATGAGTCACCGGCTGTCACGCTGATCGTGATGTCTGAGTGCTCTGACTCGAAGGCTGGGATGAGAGTGTCCTCCCACAGCGACTGGATGTTGACATCACCGGTGGTGAACAACCTCAGCTCTTGTGTGCCTCCGGCGGAGCCGGGCGAATCGGAGGACGAGGATGAGCCGGTGCTGCTGCAGCCGGCTACGAGAAGTGCCGAGGCCATCATTGCTCCGGCGAGGCCGAAAAGTGTGCGTTTCATGGTTCCCCTGTGCGTTGGGTGTTGCACGTCACCGGTTGGTGGCGTGGACCAGCGGGTACCTACCACGGCTTCTCCGTCGTGGAGGTAGCCCAGGTGAGCCAAAAGTAAACCAGATGGACCAGTAGCGTGTATAGGTGTGGAACACTACTGAAGAGTTGTGACAAGCATTGAAATAGGCGGCGGCTCGTTGCATTGACCCGCGCACGAGAGAGGACTTCCATGAAATCTCCGCGATCGGAAGGTCAACAGTGACTGTGTTTGAGGTGGCAGGGCGGATCGGGCCGCCACCCGGCCCGGACTACCTCGACCACACTTTCCAGGTGCCTGCCTCCACCGGCGGACTACGGGTCGAACTTGACTTTGACAAGGTGGTTGATCGGTTCCAGCTGTATGCCGCCCTCTTTGATCCTGACCATCGATTCCGAGGCCATGTACAGTGCCCCGGTGGGACTGGGCGGCGAAATCTCAGCTTCTGGGTGGGGCCGGATTCTTCCAGTCCTGGTGCCATCCCGGGTGAGGTCCCCCCCGGCCAATGGACCGTGCGTGTCGACCTGGATCGCCACCGTGAGGCCGGTAACTATCACCTACGGGTGCTGGAGTGGCTGGAGGGTGACCCGGTGCTGCCGTCGGCAGCCCCGCATTCCCAGGCAATGTCACCAACTCCCCTATGGCCCGCAGCTGCGGGGTGGTTGCGTGGTGAACTCCATGCGCACTCGGTGCATAGCGATGGCCGCGACACCGTCGCGGCGCTGGTACAGGAGGCGGCCCGGATCGGGCTTGATTTCCTCGCGGTCACCGATCACTTCACCTGGAGCCACTGGCGGGAACTGCCGACCGGGGGCGACCTGGTCACCCTCAACTCCATCGAGGTCACCACGCACCGGGGCCATGCAAATGTCCATGGACTATCGCACTGGGTGGATGTCTACGTCGACCGGCCTGGCCGCCGATTCGCTGAACTAGCCGATGACATCCACCAGGTCAACGGGCTGGTGTGCGTGAACCACCCATTCAGCGGACAGCAAGCCTGGCGCAGGACCGATAGCGACTGGCACAGCGTCGATCTGTTGGAGGTCTTCAATCAAAGCCAAGACGCCAACAATGATGCGGCCATCGGGCTGTGGGATCGATTGTTGGCGCAAGGCTACGACATCGCCCCCGTCGCCGGAACCGACTGCCATGACAGCACCGATCCAAGCCAGCGTCTCGGACAAGTCGTGACGATGGTGCCGGCTCAGACCCGTGACCGCGGCGCGCTTCTCGATGCGCTCGGACGTGGAGCAACGGTTGTGTCCCGAGGTGCCGCGCTCGATCTTCGGCTACGCGCCAGAACCGGTCAGGCCGGCCTGGGCGAGCGGTTGCAGGTGTGCGAACAGGTGCACGTCGAGGTCGACATCGTAGCCGAGACCCCCACCACCCTGTACATCATGCGCGATGGCCTGATGTGGTTGCAGCGAGATGTCGAACCTGGAACCTCGAAGGTCGTCATCCTCGACGATGACCCGGTGGTTGGCTGCTATCGAGCCGAAGTGCATCAGCGTTCGGATGATCCCCGGCATACAGCCTCCGCGATGCGCTCCCACGCCTCACTGGCGGCTCTGACCAGCTTCATCCGGGTCACAGCCTGAGGTCTGCCGCTGTCGTGTCGACGTCGTGGCAGCGACACTGCGCACCGGAGCCCGTTTCCCGAGGGACTGCCGGAGCGCCGTACAGCAGCAGAGACGGGGGCGGCTCATCCCGCCCCAGGACCTCATACTCCTCTTACTGCGCTCTTACTGCGCGCCGATCACCTTGAGGGTGTCGATTGCCATGGCGAGTTCCTCGTTGGTGGGGATCACCAGCAGCTTGACCCGCGAGTCATCGGTCGAGATGGCGCGGGGGTGTTTGGCCCGGACATCGTTGGCGTCCTCGTCGAGTTCGACGCCGAGGCCGGCCAGCCGGTAGGCAACCTCCCGGCGCACCCCCGAGTCGTTTTCGCCGACACCGGCGGTGAAGACCACGGCGTCGGCGCCGCCCAGCAGGGTGAAGTATCCGCCGATATAGAACGCCAGACGGTGCACGTAGACGTCCATCGCGAGCCTGGCGTCCTCATCGCCCGCCTCGATGGCGGCCGCGACGTCGCGCATGTCGGTGCGGTCACACAGGCCGCCCATGCCGGACTGCTTGTTGAGAAGAGTGTCGATCTCGTCCAGGCTCATTCCCTTGCCGCCCAGGTACGTGTGCAGGCCCGGGTCGACATCGCCGGAGCGGGTCCCCATCACCAGGCCCTGCAGCGGAGTCAGGCCCATGGACGTGTCGATGGGTGCACCGTACTTCACCGCGGAGATCGAGGCGCCGTTGCCGAGGTGGCACACGATCACCTTCACCTCGGAGGGGTCCTTGCCCAAATATTCGGCAGCCTTGGCCGAGACATAACGGTGCGAGGTGCCGTGGAAGCCGTACTTGCGGATCTGATGCTGCCTGGCTAGGTGCCGGTCGATGGCGTAGGTGTATGCCTCGGCGGGGAGGTCGGCGAAGAACGCTGTGTCGAAGATGCCGACGTGTGGCACATCGGGAAGCACCTTCATCGCTGCCTCGATCCCGGCGATACCGGGCGGGTTGTGCAATGGTGCCAGGTCCGAAAGCTCCACGAGCTTCGCGATGACCTCGTCGGTGATGCGCACTGATTCCCGGAACGTCTGGCCGCCGTGGACTGTGCGGTGGCCGACAGCCTGCACGCCGTCCAGGCTGGGGCCGTGCTCGGCGAATGCCTCCACCACAGCCTGCACTGCGGCGGTGTGATCCGGGAACGCCCGCTCAGTGCCGAACTCGTCATCGCCCACCTCGTGGGTCAGTGAGCCGGTCTCCTGGCCAATGCGCTGAACGATCCCCACCGCCAGCGGCTGCTTGGTGGCGGCATCAATCAGCTGGTACTTGATCGACGATGAGCCGGCGTTGAGCAGCAAAATTGACACAGGGCTCTCCCTCAGTCGTTCTGGGCCTGAATGGCGGTGATGGTGATAGTAGAGACAATGTCCTCGACGAGCGCGCCGCGAGACAAATCGTTGACCGGCTTCTTCAGGCCCTGCAGCACCGGGCCGATAGCGATGGCCCCGGAGGTCCGCTGCACAGCTTTGTAGGTGTTGTTGCCGGTGTTCAGGTCGGGGACGATGAACACAGTGGCCTGTCCGGCCACCTGGGAACCGGGCATCTTCTTCTTCGCCACCACCATGTCGACGGCGGCGTCGAACTGGATCGGGCCTTCCACCTTGAGTTCGGGCTGACGCTGGCGCACCAGCTCCGTGGCGGCACGGACCTTGTCGACGTCGGCGCCGAACCCGGACTCACCCGTGGAATAGCTCAGCATCGCCACCCGCGGTTCGATGTCGAAGGCGGCGGCGGTGGCAGCCGAGGAGATCGCGATATCGGCCAGCTGTTCGGCCGTCGGATCCGGGTTGACCGCGCAATCGGCATAGACGTGCACTCGGTCACTCATCGCCATCAGGAAGGCACCGGAAACGACGCTGACACCCGGCTTAGTCTTCACGAACTCCAGCGAGGGGCGGATGGTGTCGGCCGTGGTGTTGACAGCACCGGAGACCATGCCATCGGCCATGCCCAGGTGCACCATCATCGTGCCGAAGTAGCTGAGGTTGCTGAGCCGGTCATAGGCGGCGTCGAGGGTCATTCCCTTGTGGGCGCGCAGTTCGGCGTAGGTGCTGGCGAACTTGTCGAGCAGCTCCGGATCCTTCGGGTTGATGATAGTGGCGCCGGCCAGCGTGATACCCAGTTCGGAGGTGCGGCGCGTGATCTGGTCGGCGTCGCCGAGCAGGATCAACTCGGCCACCCCACGGTTCAACACGATGGCGGCGGCGCGCAGGATCCGGTCGTCGGTGGCCTCAGGCAGCACTATGCGCTTGGGTTGGTTACGCGCCATGGTCATCAGCTGGTACTCCAGCATCGTCGGCGTGCGGATCTCGGCGCGGGGAAGATCGATCGCCGCCAGCAGTGCCTCCTCGTCGACGTGCTTGGCGAACAGTGCGCGGCTCACCTCCACCTTACGTGCCGAGCTGGTCGAAATGCCGCGGGCGCCCTGCAGCTTGACGGCGGTGCCGAAGGTGTCGCCGTCGCACCTGGCCACAGGCAGATCCACTTCGCTGCCCGCCAGCAGGGTCTGCATCGTCTCGGGAATCTCGAAACCGCCCGAGAGGATCACCGAGGCCAGCGGCCCGTAGGCCGAGGACCGGTGCGCCATGACCAGCCCGGGGAGCAGATCGAGCCGGTCGGCGGGCACCACGACTGTACTCTCGCGTTGCAGATGGTTGAGCAGATTGGGCAGGGTCATCCCCGCCACCAGCGTGTGGAGCGACTCGTTGTCCTGGAAGTCCTCGTTGCCGAGCCACATGGCGGCGTCGACTGCCTCGAACAGCTGCCGCACCGACGGGGCGGCGATGACGTCGTCGAAGGGCAAGGCCGAGACCGGAACGTCGCGCCAGGCGCGCAGGGTGGCGGCGATCTGGTCGAGCTCGAGGGGGTTGGACCGGGTCACCATGATGGACACGATCGTGTTGTGGCGGGCCTCAAGGGTTTCAATGCCCTCCTCGGCAGTCCACCGGATCTGCTCCGGGGTCCGGTCCTCACCACGGACCACGAACAGTATCGGCGCGTTGAGGTTGGCCGCGATGAGGGCGTTGTGGTCGAGCTCGGCGGAGATGGAGATGCCGGTGTAATCGCTGCCGACGATCACCACCGCGTCGCACTGCTCGGCTAGCCAGGAGTATTTCGCGACGATCTTGTCCAGCGCGGCGTCCGGGTCCTCGGCGAACTCGTCGTAACTGACCCCGACGGCTGCGGCGGGGGACTCCTGGATCACTGCCTTCTGGGCCACCATTGCCCGGGTGACTCGATCGGATTCGGTGTTGGCGACGAGGGGACGGAACACTCCGACTTTTTCGACCTGGCGGCCGAACAGTTCGACGATGGAAAGGGCGATCGCGGATTTGCTGACCTGCCACTCAGAGGACGCGATGTAAACGCTCTTGGTCACAGCACCAGCCTAGCGATGCGCTGCCCTGGCTTGGCAGGCACCCCGGTGCCGGCCAATCGAGGCGGGTACCCGATCGTCTGTGGGGACAATCATCTCCGAGTGAGACCGTCCGCTTCCACCAGCCACACAGGGGCGGTGATACGACGTGGGTGCCCGTCCTGCCTTGCAGTGGGGCGAGGCCTCAGGCTCACGCGACGACGTTGCGCAGGGCAGCATGCTGATCGAGTGCGGCGAGGTTTGCTGTGATCAGTTCGTCGGCGCCGACGGGCCGTCCGCCGGCGGCGTGGGGGGTCAGCAGCAGCCGGGGCGCGTCCCACAGCGGCGAATCCTCCGGCAGGGGCTCGCTCTGGGTCACGTCGAGCGCCGCGCCCGCCAGGCGCTCTTCCCGGAGCGCGGTCAGCAGTGCCGACTCGTCGACGGTGCTGCCTCGGCCGACGTTGACCAGGTAGGCATCGGGGTTCAGCTGGGCCAGCCGGTCAGCGTTGAGAGCTCGCTCGGTGGCCGGCGTCGAAGGCAGGATCATCACTAGCACATCGGTGCGGGATAGAGCTTCGGTGAGCCGCTCGTCAGTGATGACATCGATCCCGTGACGGGTTCCGGCGCTGCGCGCCACGCCGGTGACTGTGGCGCCAAGCCCGCTGAGCAGCGGCGCCAGGCTCGACCCGATCGAACCGAAACCCCAAATCAGTACCCGGGCGTCGAGCAGCGTGGTGACCGGGCCGTCGGGGTGCAGCGGCTGGTTCCCGCCCAGGCCCCAATCCCAGTGGTGATCGGCCTGGGCTGCGGCCGATTGCGGCAGCCTTCGTACCAGCGCCAGAATGAGGCCCAGGGCGTGCTCGGCGACTGTGCTGTCATGCAGCCCGACGCCGGAGCAGATCGCCACACCGGGCGCAAAACCCGCTGCCAGTAGCGAGTCCGGTCCGGCGGCCAGGCCCTGTACCAGCCGCAGCTGCGCCATATTCGGTGCTGCCTGGCGCAGGAATCGGCGGCGATAGTCCCACACCACGAGCGCATCGGCATCCAGGTGCTCAGGCGGCAGCGGGGCCGAGTTGTCGTAGCTGACTGCCTGGGCGCCGGGCGGCAGCTGAGGCGCTAGCGGGACTGAATCGGGCAGCAGAACCTTCATGACAAACGCTCTCGCAGCCAGGCGAGATCACTCAGGTGCTCCTCGGTGTCGCCGGGAGTCTCCAGGATCGTCGGAGCATCGGCCTCTCGTACCACGTGGACCAGCAACTCCGGATCTACATGGCCCTGGCCGAGGTTGGCGTGCCGGTCGGCCCCCGAGTCGGCGGCGTCGCGCGAGTCGTTGCAGTGCACCAGGTCGATGCGGCCGGTGATGGCCAGGATGTCGTCAACGACCGTTGCCAGGTCGAGCCCGCCGGCGTGCGCGTGGCAGGTGTCGAGGCAGAACCCGACCGAGTCAATATTGTCCGAACCGGCGATGGCGTCCCACACCCTGGCGATGGACTCGATGTAGCGGGTCATGGCGCGCGCGCCGCCGGCCGTGTTCTCGATGAAAATCGGTACGTCCAGCCTGAGCCCGTCGACGGCTTTACGCCAGTTGGCATAGCCGGCTTCGGGATCGTCCGTGGCAGTGACATGCCCGCCGTGCACGATCACGCCCCGCGCCCCGGCGGCGGCAGCTTCGGTGATGGTGTGTTGCAGCAGCTTGCGCGAGGGGATCCTGATTCGGTTGTTGGGCGAGGCGACGTTGAGCGCGTAGGGGGCGTGGACGTACATCCCGATTCCAGCGTTCGAGGCGGCCTGGTTGAGCGCGGCGGTTCCGCCGGGGTAAGGGATGACGGGCTTCTTCCAGCTCTGCGGATCGCCGAGGAAGGTTTGAACCACCGAGACCCCGCGGGCTTCCGCTGCGCCGATGGGGTCCTGCTGGTCAACGTGCGCGCCTAGTTCCATGGCGCTCAGCCTACGGCCGCCGGGCCCTGGGGCGCGCGTGCCGGACGCCGCAGGTCTCCAGCCGACCGCCGCCGGGCCGCAATGAAACCGTAATGATTGTCCCCTGTCGTGGCTGGCCAGGGACGGTTAGAGTCGCGCCATGACACAGGCAGCTGAGCGGTCACCTCGCCGTGGCATCGGTGCGGCCGGGCTGTGGGGGGTGGCTGCGGCGCTGCTGGGAGTGCTGGCCGGGCAACTCGTTTCGCTGCTGACCAATCCGTCCTCCAGCCCCTTCGACGCCGTGGGTCAAACTGTGATCGATGCGACTCCTGCCCCGGTCAAGGAGTGGGCAGTGGCAGTGTTCGGGACCGCTGACAAGGTATTTCTGCTGACAGTGATCGCCTTCGGCGTCGCCGTGCTCGGTTGGCTCGCCGGCGTGTGGGAGCGGCGCCAGGCCTGGGCGGGGGCAGCGCTGCTCGGCGTGTTGGGTCTGGGGTCCGGCATCATCGCGATGCTGCGTCCTACGGCCAGTGCCACGTCCCTGATCCCGGGGATCTTCGCGGCAGTGGTGGCCGTCGGGCTGCTGCGCTGGCGGCCGGCCGGTGACCTGGAGGCCGAGGCCACCGGGGTGAATCGTCGCAGCCTCATCCTGGGCGGCGCGGGTGTCGCGGCAGGCGGGTTGGGCCTGGTGGTCACCGAGGCCGCGCTGCGGCCCGGTGCGGTGGGCGGTGCGAAGATCCCGGTCGAATTGCCAGTGCCGCAGTCGCCGGCGCCATCGCTGCCGCCCGGTCTCGAAGCACGCGTGGACGCGATCACGCCGCTGCGCACCCCCATCCCCGAGTTCTACCGGATTGACATAGCGCTGACGCCGCCCAAGGTGGACCCCGAGCTGTGGTCGCTGGTCATCGACGGCATGGTGCGCCGCCCCTACACGATTTCGTTCGCCGAGCTGATGGCGATGCCGATGGTGGAACGAGATATCACGCTGACCTGCGTCAGCAACCCGGTCGGGGGTGGGTACTGCGGCAGCACCCGCTGGCTTGGGGTCATGGTGGCCGACATCATCGAGCGTGCCGCCCCGGAGGCTGGCGCCGAGCAGATGCTCAGCATGGGTGCCGACGGGTTCACCGCCAGCACCCCACTCGAGGTGATCCGCGACGGACGCGACGCGATGATCGCCGTCGCGATGGATGGGCAGCCGCTGACGGCCGAGCACGGCTATCCCGCGCGTCTGCTGACCCCGGGCCTTTTCGGCTATGTCGGGGCCACCAAATGGTTGCAGCAGCTCTACATTTCCACGTTCGCGAAGACCCCCGCCTACTGGACTCAGCGCGGCTGGTCAGAGCGGGGGCCGGTCAAGACAGCCTCGCGCATCGACGTTCCTAGCAGCGCAATCAAGGCCGGTGAGCAGGTCATCGCCGGCGTGGCGTGGGCGACCCATCGCGGCGTGAGCCGGGTCGAAGTGCGTGTTGACCAGGGCCAATGGCAGAAGGCCACGCTGGGGGAGGACGTCGGCCTAGATTACTGGCGCCAGTGGTACCTGCCCTGGCACGCCGAACCTGGGCAGTACGAGGTGACGGTGCGGGCCTGGGACGGCGCCGGCAAGGTTCAAGACGCCACAGTGCGCGACGTCGTGCCCGACGGCGCCACCGGCTACCACAGTCGCGTCATCACGGTGACCTAGGCGAGGCGTTCGCAGGCGAGGTGTTGCTGTGCCAGGCGCCGCAGCGACGACAGCACCGGATCGAGCAGGACAGTGCCCACTACCGCCGTGTTGAGAGCTTCGGCGGCCGAGGTGGCCTCCGCGACGGTGGCGATGTCCAGTTCAGCGATGGGCAGGACTGCTTCCGCGTAGGCCCGCAGGAGTTCCGAGGACATGGGCACTCCACCATCGCGCAGGGCGTCGAGTGTCGTGGTGAGGCTCTGCCTGGCCGTGGAATCCTCCTCGACCTGCCAGCCGAGCCCAGCCACCAACTCTTTGACCTCGCCGGATTCGGGGGCCTCGTCGCCGGGGGCGGGGAGGGCATCGTGGGCATGGTGCAGTAACTCGGCAGTGGTTGCCGGGGGATTCTCCAGAGCGTGCACTGCGGCGCGGGCGGCGGCGATGGACAGACCCCCGATCTCGTGCAACGCCCGCAGCAGCCGCACCCGGGCGACGTGCATGTCGGTGTAGGTGGCACGCGTGGCGGCCGTCGGGATGCCCGGCATCAGAAGCCCCTCCCGAAGGTAGTACTTCAGGGAAGCCACGCTGACCCCCGTGGCCGCCGAGAGCTCTGAGATCTGCATACCCCTCCTTTGCGAATAGATAGGTCATACGATCCAGTCGAGGATAGTGCAACTATCTAGCCATGGGCTGCGGATTCTGTTGCCCAATACTCCCCGCCGGCCGACGCGCCCGCCCAGGCCGGCACGAATCGCCGTCGGGTGCGAGGGCCGTTGCGGATAGCTCGCCGGCGTCGTGGTGGGACGGCGTTTCGTGTGCGCCCGCTGGGGGGCGGGTCCGGCTCGCGTATCGTCGAAGTGTGCGGAAGCGACAGCGGCGGATCTGGTGGGCCACGTGGCCGGGGGCCCTTGGGCTCGGTCTGGTCTCGATGGTGCTCGCCGGGATTCCCGCGGCGATGTTCGTCTACTACGCGCTCAGCGCCGTCGCGTCGACAGCTGGCACCGACGCGGTGGCGGTCGAGGCGCCGAGTGTGCTGGTGCGCCTCAGCTACGCCGTGGCGGGAGTGATCATGGCCGCTCTGCCGGTGCTGACAGTGATCCTGGCCCGGCGCCGCTGGCTCGGTTACCTGCTGCTGGCCCTCGCCGCAAGCCTCGTCGCGACGATGGCGGGGCTGGCCAATCTCGGGATCGTTTGAACTCGCCGCGCGGGCTTGTGTCATAGGTAACGATGGGGGCATGGGTTTGCTGGAGTTCCTGGGGAAGCGCTCCCCGGGCTTGAGCATCGAGGATGCATTGGTCGCGTTGAGCAGGGGCGCCGTGCTCATTGATGTGCGCACGCCCCGGGAGTACGAGGCCGGGCACGCACCCGGGGCCCGGCCTGTGGACCCAAAGACGTTGCACGCCGACCCGGCCGAGGCAATCTGGGGCGATGATCCGCTCGCCGAGCGAGACAGCGCCATCATCGTCATGTGTGATAACGGGCTACGGTCCTCGGTGGTGGCCGCCGAGCTGCGCGATCACGGCATCCTCGCCGAGAGTCTCTCCGGTGGGCTGTTCGCGTGGATCCGCGACGGCAACCCGTCGATCCCGGGACCCTACCGGGGGCGTCGATGATCGGGCGCGCGGTCAGTTTCGCGGCTGGCCTCGGGATCGGGGCACTCGGCGCGCGCTACCTGGCCGGGCGCCGCACAGTGAACCGGCATGTGGCCGAATACGCCGCCCACTGGGGGGATCGCCCCAGCGACTATCCCGAGAACGTGCTGCACTACGTGGCATTGGGTGATTCGGCGGCTCAAGGGGTGGGCGCTTCCCACGTCTTCGCCGGATACGTCGGACTCGTTGCGGATCGGCTCACCGCCGCCACCGGCAGGCCCGTGGCACTGACGAACCTCTCGGTGTCTGGCGCCACCAGCGGCGACGTGGTGGAACACCAGCTACCGGTCCTGGCCGAACTGCCCTTCACGCCGGACATCCTCACCCTCGACATCGGCGGCAACGACCTTGTCTACTTCAAAAGCCCCGCCTACTTCGAGGAATCCCTGACCCACGTCCTGGCCGCGCTGCCGGCGGGAAGCTTCGTCGGCGACGTTCCCTGGGGCGTGGTGCCGGGGCTCAGCTCCCGCTCGGATCGCCTGGCTCGCCTGGCCCGCGGACTCATCGCCACGTTCGATCACCGCCTGGTCGGGTTGCACGAGTTGACCCGCGACCTGGGCGCGGTGCAGTTCCTGCGCAACAGCGCCGACGACTGGTTCCATCCCAACGATCAGGGCTACCTGGTGTGGGCAGATGCCTACTGGGGCGCCATCGTCGCCTCCGGTCGGCTGCAGAGCCTGCGGCTGAGGTCGGCCGAGCCCGATTCTTCGGCTGCGGTCCGGTCAGTGTAGGATTTCGCTTTGGCCGGGCTCTCCGGCCGCGCCCTCCTGCCCCGGGAACTACCCGTGGCCGCTAGTCCGAAGGAGGTTGGGCACCCGCATGCGCAAGTATGAAGTAATGATCCTGGTTGATGCCGACGTCGATGAGCGTCAGGTTCCCACGGTCGTCGAGAAGCACCTTGAGGTCATCACCAAGGGTGGTGGCACTATCGAAGAGACCGACATCTGGGGTCGTCGTCGCCTCGCCTACGACATCAACAAGAAGTCCGAAGCAAGCTACGCAGTGGTCAACCTCGTCGCGGATCCTGCCGTGGTGCAGGAACTCGACCGCCTCATGGGCATCGACGAGAAGATCGTCCGCACCAAGGTCCTCCGGCGCGACGCCTGAGTTGTCCCCAGCCGCACCGCGTCGTTCAACAGCGTCGGTGTCGGCGTCCATACTGTCGATAGCCACACGTCCCACACCGAGAGGCAGCCATGGCAGGCGAAACTCAAATCACTGTAATTGGCAATCTGACCGCTGACCCCGAGTTGCGATTCACCCCCAGCGGGGCTGCTGTTGCCAACTTCACTGTCGCATCTACCCCGCGCACTTTTGATCGTCAATCGGGCGAATGGCGCGACGGGGACGCGATGTTCCTGAACTGCTCGGTGTGGCGCCAGTACGCCGAGAACGTCGCCGAATCCCTCACCAAGGGGATGCGCGTGGTGGTTCAAGGACGGCTCAAGTCGCGCAGCTTCGAAACCCGCGAGGGCGATAAGCGCACGGTCTTCGAGATCGACGTGGACGAGATCGGCCCGTCGCTTCGATACGCCACGGCCAAGGTCACCCGCACCTCCGGTGGTTCCGGCGGTGGCGGCTCGTGGCAAGGCGGTGGTAATAACGCCGCGCAGTCGGCCCCGAGCCAAAGCTCCGCCGACCCGTGGTCCAGCGGCGGCAATTCCGGTGGCGGAAACCGCGGCGGCAACGATCCATGGGCCCAGTCGAACGTCGACGAGCCCCCCTTCTGATAACCCGAGCCGGGTGGCCACCGCCAGCCGGCTGATACCACCCCATTCCGTCCCCGGACGGGCTTCCACGGGCCACGAGCCCAGATGTCAAGGAGAGCACCACAATGGCAGGTCCACAGCGCAAGTCTGTGAACAAGAAGAAGGTCATGCCGGTCAAGAAGACCCGCGTGGCACACATCGATTACAAGGACATCAACACCCTCAAGCGCTTCATCTCGGAACGCGGAAAGATCCGCGCCCGCCGGGTTACTGGCCTGAGCGTCCAGGATCAGCGCAAGGTTGCGATGGCCGTCAAGAACGCGCGCGAGGTGGCACTGCTGCCTTACGCGTCAACGGCCCGCTGACCGGCGAGGAGGAGACAACAATGAAGCTCATTCTCACCAGCACAGTAGACAAGCTGGGCATCGCAGGCGACGTCGTCGAG
The DNA here is from genome assembly GCA_047972985.1 of Arachnia sp. Classification (GTDB taxonomy): domain Bacteria; phylum Actinomycetota; class Actinomycetes; order Propionibacteriales; family Propionibacteriaceae; genus Arachnia. The sequence goes on along the minus strand of JBKEBG010000153.1, from coordinate 3,469 downwards.
GTCCGCGACGGCTACGGCCGGAACTTCCTCCTGCCGCAGAACAAAGCAATCCGCTGGACCCGTGGCAACGAGAAGCAGATCGACGGCATCAAGCGTGCTCGCGACGCCCGCGAGGTACGTGGCGTCGAACACGCCCACGAACTGCGCGAACAGCTCGAAGGGCTGAAGGTCAAGGTCCCCGCCCGGGTCTCTGACACCGGGAGCCTGTTCGGCTCGATCACCGCGAACGACGTTGTCGTCGCGGTGAAGAAAGCTGGCGGCCCCGCCATCGACAAGCGGTCGGTCTCGTTCGCCAAGCCGGTCAAGACCGTCGGCAGCCATAGCGCCGCCGTCAAGCTGCACGGTGCGGTCACCGCCCACGTCCCCTTCGAGGTCGTCGGCGCCTGAGTCAACGCCTCTCACGATGGCCCGTCTCCTAGTGGGGGCGGGCCATCGTCGTGTCAGCAGGTCACGTGCCGGCTCTGAGCTCGCGAACGATTCTCGGCCCATGCGGCCCGATCGTCCTCATCGTGCATCACCAGGTACACCAGAGGGCAGTCCTGCGGGCCGGTCACATCGTACTGGCACAGGGTGCACGGGTCCCCGGGGCGTAAGGGGCATTGCGGGTCGGGGCGAGGTGAGGCGGTGGCCATGGCGTCGAGCCTACGTTGCGGCCAGGTAACCACTGGCACCGGGCCCGCAAAATACGTCCCAAAGACGACACCAGGATCGTCCCCGAGGCCGATGATCGCGCAGCCACCCGCAACGCATAGTTGAAACCGATCGATTCCCCCTGGCTTCGAAGGAGCCCCACATGACCACAGCACACCCGACCAGCAACTTCACCGACGCTACATCCGCGGTGCGGATATCCCCCGCGACCGCCCTTGCCTGGCTTGGGGTGATACTCGCCGGCGCCATCTTCGGTTTCTTCTACGCATGGGTCTGCTCCACGATGTGGGGCCTGGATCAGGCCGATCCGCGGGTGGCGATCCCGGCGATGCAAGCCATGAATGCGTCGGTACGCAATTTCGTGTTCTTCCCAGCGTTCTTCCTCACCCCGGTGGTACTTGGTCTCGCCGCGATGCTGAGCTGGATGGAGGGGCGCCGCACGTCGGCGTCGTTGCTGGCGGTGGCGGCCGTGCTCTACGCAGTGGGTGGGATCCTGCTGACAGCGACCATCAACGTGCCGATGAACGAGGCGCTGGCCATGGCGCGGGTCCCCACCGAAGAGGCCGCCGCAGCTCAGCTCTGGCATGAGTATTCCTCCTCCTGGCAGGTCTGGAACCTGGTGCGCACTGTGGTCAGCGGTATCAGCCTCGGGCTCGCAGCTGCTGCGCTGATCGTGATGCCCCGGGTACGCCGCTGAGCCCAGCGCCGCACCGGGACCACCACGCCGTTTGCGGGTGGCCGGATGGCGGGAGGATCATGGATGGTTCGAGCTTTCGAGGAAACGCGAGGACCATCCATGAAACTCACCATCATCGGCGGCCACGGAAAGATCGCCCTCCTCACCGCCCCGCTGCTGGTCCGAGCGGGGCATGTCGTGGTGGGCGTGATTCGCGACGCCGCGCAGGCCGGCGAGGTTGAGGCCACCGGCGCCGCCGCGGTGGTCGCCGACATTGAGCGCCTCGACGTGGCAGGCATAGTCGGCGTCATCGCCGACAGCGACGCTGTGGTGTGGTCGGCGGGGGCGGGTGGCGGTAACCCGAGGCGCACCTACGCCGTGGACCGCGACGCCGCGATCCGAACCGTCGACGCCACTGTGCGCGCCGGCGTCCCACGCTTCGTCATGGTGTCCTATATCGGCTCGGGACGAGACAACATCCCCGCCGACAACCCGTTCCATCACTACGCTCAGGCGAAGGCCGCGGCAGATGCCCACCTGCGCGCGTCGTCGCTGGATTGGACGATTCTCGCCCCCGGCCAGCTCACCCTCGACGAGGCGACCGGGCGGATCGCCACCGGGGCGCGGCTGACCGCCGGAGCCACCTCTCGAGCCAACGTCGCGCAGGTGATCGAGCACACCATTGCCCGCGGCGACCTGGGCGGGGCCACCATCGATTTCATCGACGGCGACCAGGAGATCGCCGAGGCGCTCAACGATCGCCGGGGGTTCCGCCGCACCTAGATTTTTTTTGAAGTCGCGAGTGACCTCGGGGTCATCCGGATCGTATATAAGGTAGAGCGGCCTCACCGGGAGGCTGCCTTCAGAATAGGACCTACATGTTCCGGAACAGCTTTGTTCGATGGGGGGTCTCGGCCGCGGCGCTCATTTTCGCCGGTTCCGCGCTGACCTCGTGTGTCCCGCAAACTGGGGCGTCCGCAGAGTCGGGGGATGCCCAGGCGACTGGCGTCGAGACCGAGGCCTCGGCCCCAGCGGCCACCGACGATCCCGTGCAGGAGTCGGACCCCGCAACTGAGGAGACCGAGGTCAGCGAGTCGCAGGACGCGGAGCCGGCAGACGGCGGCGGTGTGAGCGACCAACAGCTGGACTTCACCGGACTCGGCTCCATCCAGGTGGGGATGAGCGCGGAGGAGCTCGTGGCCGAGGGGCTCATTGAGCCCGACAACGAGGACGCGTGCTTGGCCTACACAACCAATGCCGAACTGTCCGACCTGGGTGTGAGCGTCGTCGTCGAGGGAGAGATGGTGACCGAGGTGGTGCTGATGGCCCCCGAGAATGGTGGCCCGGGGATGTCCACGGTCGACTCGGCCTCACCTGGCATGACAGTGGCCGAGGTGCGTGAGATCTACGGCGAGGCGTTCACAGTGGTTGAAAAGGAAGGCAACGGTGGCGCTTTCCTCGTCGGGAGCGTCGTGTCTGATGGCAACGAGCTGGTGTTCCTGACCGATTGGGATACCCCCGATACCTTCGACGATGACGAGGTCATCATGTCCATCAGCGCACGCGAGGACTCCGATGTCATCTACGGCGGTGACTGCTAGCCACTAGCGGTGCCCTGGCTCGGCGGCGTGGCGGCAGCATTGTGCTGGGACGCCCACGCCGCCCGAGCAGCCAGAGCATCGGCACCGATGACGCCCGCCCACACCTCGCGCGGCACCCGGCTCAGGTCCACCACCTTCAGCGCGGACAGCACCAGCCAGTTGTAAGCGGCCGCGGCACCGGCGGCCACCAGGATTCGAAGGTCGTAGCTGTTGCGCCGGGCCATCCGGCTGGCGAGATGCCGATATTGCCGCCCATCTGCACCGAGGGGCCCTCCCGGCCCAGGGCGAGCCCCGCGACCCCCATCGACAGCAGGCCACCCAGGAATTTCACCGGGAGAATCAGCGGCCTGCCCGGGCGGGTGCGCCCTGCCACGACTGCCTCGACCCGGGGGATTCCGCTGCCTTCGGCGTGGGGTTCGAGGCGACGCACCGCGGCTGCGGCGGCCGCGGCGGCCAGCGCGGCGCTGCCCACCACTAGCAGGAATCCCGGCCACGGATGCTGCCTTGCCCACTCGACGAGCCCGATCCGGCCCTCGCCCAC
>JBKEBG010000144.1:0-24801 GCA_047972985.1 Arachnia sp. | reverse complement strand
CGAGTTCGCCGAGGCGCCGGACCGCATCGACACCTCGCCCAGTACTGATGGCGAGTTGCCCAAGCGCCGGCCCGAGCCGCGAAAATGCCTGTGCCGCTGCCGGCAAGAAGCGGGAGGCCTCCGGGTCATCCACGATGGGGGCCAAGGTGCCGTCGAAGTCGGAGGCCACCAACGTGTGCTGGGGGCACGCCGATACCCGAGAGAAGAAGGATTCACCGTCGGTGGTCACTGCGCGCCAGGATCCAGTCATAGCCACACTGTGCCATGACCTCTGGTCTGTCGCAGCAGCCCGATAGGCTGGGCCCAATCCTAGGAGGCACCGTGAACGGCACAGACACCGTCCCACCGGAGAAGGCCACATTCGTTGTGGTGGCCAACCGACTCCCTGTCGATCGGATCGTCACCGACGACGGCGACATTGATTGGCGCACCGCTCCGGGCGGGCTCGTCACCGCGCTAGAGCCGGTCATGAAGCAGTATGGCGGGGCCTGGGTGGGCTGGCACGGTGCACCTGATGAAACTGTCGCGCCGTTCCAGCATGACGGCTACACGATCGCCCCCGTGCCGCTGTCGGCGATGGAGGTCGAAGAGTTTTACGAGGGGTTCAGCAATGGCACCCTGTGGCCGCTGTTCCACGACTCCGTTGCCTTTCCCGAGTTCCACCGTGAATGGTGGGACGCCTACAAGAAGGTCAACCAGCGCTTCGCCGAGCGGACCGCCCATGAAGCCGCTGAGGGGGCCGTGGTCTGGATTCAAGACTATCAGCTCATGTTGGTGCCCAGCATGCTTCGCGAGCTTCGTCCCGATCTCATCATCGGCTTCTTCCTCCACATCCCGTTTCCCCCGGTCGAGCTGTTCAAGCAGCTGCCGTGGCGTCGGGAGCTCCTGGTGGGTTTGCTGGGAGCCGACCTCGCCGGGTTCCAAGTGCCGGGCGGTGCCAGCAACTTCCTGCGCCTGGTACGCACCACCACCAAGCACGAGGTGGAAAAGGACCGGGTGCTCTTGCCCACGGGCCGCACCTGCATCGCGCGCGCCTACCCCATCTCCATCGACGCGCAGAGTTTCACCGATCTAGCCAAGGCCCCGGCAACAGTCGCGGAGGCCGCCGAGCTACGTGAGGAGCTGGGTAACCCCAAGCTTGTCTTCCTCGGCGTCGACCGCCTCGACTACACCAAGGGGCTTCGCCAACGGGTGCGCGCCATGGGCGAGCTGTTCAGCGAGGCCAAGCTCGATCCCGGCGAGGCAGTGTTCATTCAGATCGCCACGCCGTCCCGGGAACGTGTCGGGGCCTATCAGCAGCTGCGTGATGATATCGATTTGCTGGTAGGGCGCATCAATTCCGAGACCGGTGGCGTAGGGCGCTCCGCGATTGTCTACCGGCATTCCTCCTTCCCCCGGCAAACCCTTGCCGCCTTGTACCGCATCGCCGACGTCATGGTGGTGACCCCCCTGCGCGACGGGATGAACCTTGTCGCCAAGGAGTACATCGCTTGCCACCCGTCCACGACGGGGGCCTTGGTGCTGAGCGAATTCGCGGGCGCGGCCAGGGAACTGCGCCAGGCATACCTGGTCAACCCGTATGACCTCAACGGGATGAAGGACGTTCTGATGCGCGCCGCCACCGACGATGTGGCCACGCGGCGCAGGCGGATGCGGGCCCTGAAGCGGCAGGTGCGCGAGCACACAATTGGCGACTGGGCCAACCGTTTCCTTACCGACCTCCGGGGAGTCGAGGCGACGCACACCTGATTTCGCCCTCGACGAGGACCTCTGGTAGCGTTACCCCTCGCGTGGTCAGCACGGCCACCGGTCCCCTGTAGCTCAATTGGCAGAGCATCTGACTGTTAATCAGAGGGTTACTGGTTCGAGTCCAGTCGGGGGAGCCAGCCCAGAAACCGTCACAATCTCGGTTCTGCACTGAGGCCTCGCGATGGCCCGAGGGGCCTTAGCCCAGCCAAACCAGGGTGTCAGCCCGCTAGATAGCCGCTGGGCACCTGTAGCCGCAGGATCTAGGTCAGCTCGCAGGCCAGCTGATCGGTGCATTCTCGGACCGCGGTCACCACCGCAGGGTCGTCGAGATTCACGCCACGAGACGGGACCGCGTACCACGTGATGCCGGTGTCACCACCCAATCCTCTCCGCCCGATGATCTCCACCATGCCCCCGCTGACATCAATCGTGGCACTGGTGACTGTCGAGGCAACCACTCGTTCCCGGAATACTTCGGGAAGACGCCGAGCAACTTCAACCTTGGCCGTGTGATCCTGCCCTCCGACCGTGCGCCACACGAATGTGGAGGTATCGCCCCGCCAGGCACCACTGAGGACGTGCTCCCAGCCCCATAACCGCCACGAGTCATCACGTTTCAACGCGAGCTTCGTGGTGGTGGCGACGAGAGTGTCAGACTCACCCACCGCCATTGCGAGCACATCAAGCCTGGTCCCCGTCTCGGTCGCCAACTCTCGGCCCACTTGCCGCTCTTGGTTCGTCTTGCGCCATGCCATGGCCTCCAGTGTGCCAGGCCGCGTGTCCGATCCGGCTCAGGTGTTGTCCGTACGGGGCGCAGTGGTGGCCCTATCGGGCGGGATGCCCCTCGTGCTCCCACGCCTCGGGTGCAATTGAGTCATGTCGATCACCCAGGCCCGCCTCGAAGCCCCGCTGCTCACCGCCGCCCAGGAGGTAGACCTCGCCCGACGGATCGAGGCGGGGATCTATGCCGAACATCTGCTGGCCACCCAGCACCCTCGCCCAGGTCTGCCGCAGGTGGTGCAGCGGGGCCGCGAAGCTCGGCGCCGGCTGTGGCTGAGCAACCTTCGGCTGGTGATGAAGTTCGCGGCAGACGCGGCCCGCGCACATTCGCTGCCGATCGACGATCTGTTTCAGGAGGGCTGCCTGGCTTTAGCAGAGGTAATAGTGCGCTTCGATGCCACCCGGGGCAGCAGGTTCAGCACGCTGGCCTATCCCTATCTCAAGCACGCGATCCGCCGCGAGGCCCTCCGACGGTGCGGAGCACTTCAGGGAACGAAAGCGGCCAACGGCCAGGCCCGGATCAGCACACTCGACGGCGCTGACCCCGCCTGCCTCGCCGTCCCCGGCGGATACGCCGCAATCGACAGGGTGGGCACTGACTTCCTTGAGCTCCTGGGCCAGGACGGGGAACTCCTCAAACGCCGCTACGGCATCGGATGCCGTGCCCAGACCCTGCGGGAGGTCGCCCAGGATCTAGACCTGTCCGCCTCTACAGTCGCCCGCGCCGAAGCACACGCGCTTCGCCGGGCCCGGGAGGTACTCTCCGACGAGCGCTGCCGGGTTCACTCCCCCGCCGTCAGCGCCTTGAGCCGGTTGCGGCGAAGCTCCAACTCGGTCAGTGTGGCGAACTGACTGCGATGCCCCTGAGGGTCGGCGATGGGGTCGGTGCGTTGCAGCTTGGACTTCAGCGCGTCGATCTCCCGGGTGACGCGCACCAACTGCAGCCGCGAGGTATGCGCCGCCGCGTAGGCTTCGTCCGGCTCCCGCACCAGGGGCTCCACCACGAGTGAGACCAGCAGTTGGCGCACCAGGTCGTTGGTTGCCGCGGAACGCAACGCATCATGCCAGGCCCCCTCCGGGGGGACTTGCCCGATCAGCCGGAACACTGCCTGATAGCCGGGGTGAGAAAAGTCATCGACCTCGACTCCGTCCCATTCCTCATCGAACAGCATCGGCTCTTGAAGCATCAACTTCAGGGTGTCTCGCTCGGCGCGAAGGCTCGGTTCGTCGGGATTGGGCCAGTTAGAGTCCTGCCGGAGACGAGGTGGGTCGGCCTGGGCGGGGGCGTTGTCCCGGCGACGGCCCACCTCCTGGCGCACCTGGTCGATATCCATGCCCAGCAGCTTCGACAGCTCGCTCAGGTAGTGGCTGACCAGGGACCGGTCCCGAATCGACCAGAGCAGCCCCGATGCCTCGCGCAACGCGCCAAGGCGGCCATCCACGCGATCGAGATCGTAGGACTTCAACACGTTGTCCATGACGAAGCGATACAGCGGGATACGGCGCGCAACCAGCTCGCGCACTGCTTCGTTTCCCTCCTGCAGGCGAAGGTCACAGGGGTCGAGGCCGTTGGGTTCCACCGCCACATAGGTCTGCGAGATGAAGTTCTGGTCCCCCGAGAAGACCTTGAGCGCCGCCTTCTGCCCGGCAGCGTCGCCGTCGAAGGTGAAGATGACCTCCCCGTGCAGGCCGTCGTGGCTGCCCATGAGACGCTGCACCAGGCGCGCATGATCCTCGCCGAAGGCCGTCCCGCAGCTCGCGACGGCGGTGTCCACACCCGAGATATGAGCGGCCATCACATCGGTGTATCCCTCCACGACCACCACCTGTGAGCGCTTACCGATTGCCTGCCGCGCCAGGTCCAGCCCATAGAGCACATGAGACTTCTTGTACACCGGGGTCTCGGGGGTATTGAGGTATTTGGCGGGGAGCCGGTCATCGTCATACAACCGGCGGGCTCCGAAACCAAGAACGCTGTGGGCGGAATCCCGGATCGGCCACAACAGGCGGCCGGCAAAGAAGTCCCGGCCACCGTCGCGGATCAACCCGGCTGCCTTCAGCGTTTCCTCGTCGAAGCCGGCTGAGCGCAGCGTCTCCCGCAGGGCCCGCCCGTGCCGTGGCGCGTAGCCCAGCCCAAAGTGAAGGGCCACGGCTTGATCGAAACCTCTCGCATCGAGGAACTGACGCGCCGAGACCGCCTCCGCGCTGCGCAATTGCGTCGCGAAGAAGTCCGCGGCCGCCTCGTTGGCCTCCAGGATCCGCTTGCGCATGCCGGGGGGTTGCGGGGGCCCAGTGCCGTCGTCGCTGATCCGCAAGGTGATGCCCACCTTGTCGGCCAGGTATTGCACGGCATCTGCGAAGCCAAGGTTCTCGTGCTTGCTGACGAAGGTGATGACGTCACCACCCTCGCCGCAGCCGAAGCAGTAGAAAAAGCCCCGCGACGGAGTCACCGTGAAGCTGGGGGTCTTCTCGTCGTGAAACGGGCACAGCCCCTTCAGCGACCCACCGCCGGCGTTTCGCAAGGCAACCACCGATGAGACGATCTCATCGATGCGGGCGCGCTCACGGACGGCCGCAATATCGTCCTCGTTGATGCGCCCGGCCATGACGGTGATTCTATCCAGGGTGCCCCGCAGACGCCCAGGCCCCCACTACGCACCGCGTCCGATGCCGCGAGGCAGCTTCGCCGGATCCCACCCCAGCAGCTTCGCAGCCATATCGAAGGCGAATCGGTCGGTCATGCCACCCACATAGGCGACCGCGCCGTGGATCTGATCGTCCAGGCGATAATCCGCGGGCAGCGCCGCAGGGTGCTCCAGGTAGTAGGAGACCAGCCCCCGCAATACCTTGACCACCGCGACTGACTGGCTCACCGATTCCGGCCGGGTATAGATGCGCTCGTAGTTGAAGCGGCGAAGCTCCCCCAGCGCCCGGGCCACCTGCGGGGCCATCCCCACCGTCCCCGTCGCGGTGGTGGTGCGGATCATCGAGTTCACGAAGGTCGCCAGCTGCTCGCGGCGGCTGACCCCGGCAACCTCCCGGATCACCTCGGGAATGTCGCCGGTGCTCACAATCCCGGCGTGGATGGCGTCTTCGAGGTCGTGGGCGCAGTAGGCGATGCGATCGGCCCAGCTCACGATCTCGCCTTCGACGGTGGCGGGGGCCGGTCGAGACCACGAGTGGTTGCGGATCCCGTCCAGGGTTTCGACGCACAGATTGAGTCCGGTGAGCACCACATCGGCGCCCCACGGGCCATGGTCGTAGCCCTCCGGCAGGAACTCGTCGAAGGCGTCCTCGGAGGCATGCCCGCCTGGGCCGTGCCCACAGTCATGACCCAGCGCCATCGCCTCCACCAAAGACACGTTCACCCCCACCCCCCGAGCCATGGCCACGGCGCACTGGGCCACCTCAATAGCGTGGGTCAGCCGGGTGCGCTGATGATCGGTGGGATAGACCACCACCTGCGTCTTGCCCGCCAGCCTCCGAAACGCCGGCGAGTGCACGATCCGATCCCGATCGCGTTCGAAGCAGGTGCGAAACTCGTCAGGATCCTCCGGCCGCGCCCGGTGACCAGCCCCTTCGGCGAACGTCGCCGAAGGGTTGAGCACCGCTCGCTCGATCTCCTCGCGACGCTGCCTAAGCCTGGGCTCGGCCGCCGCGATCCGGGCCGACGAATCCCGGTGGGCCGTGACCACCTCTCCGGAGAATCCATGCATGGTGGTGGCCCACTGCCTGGCCCGGGGCAGCGGCGAACCGTCCCCGCCCATCGGCTCCTCAGCGCTCACCGAGCGGCAGCCAATGCTGTTCGGTCGGGCCGACGTAGACCTGACGGGGCCGATAGATCCGCTGACCAGGGTTGTCGTGGACTTCCTTCCAGTGGGCGATCCAGCCGGGGGTGCGGCCGATGGAGAACATGACAGTGAACATGTTCACTGGGATCCCGATTGCTCGCAGGATGATGCCCGAGTAGAAGTCGACATTGGGGTACAGCTTGCGCTCGACGAAGTAGTCATCGGCCAGCGCCGCCTCCTCGAGTTCCCGAGCGATTTCGAGAAGCTCGTCCCCCACGTGCAATGACTCGAGCAGATCGTGTGCAGCCTCCTTCAAGATCACGGCCCTGGGATCGAAATTTCGATACACGCGGTGCCCGAAGCCCATGAGTTTGGCCTCCGAGGACTTGTCCTTGGCCCGGGCAATATAGGTCTGCGTCGAGACCCCACTCTCCCGGATGTCTTCCAACATCTCGATCACGCCCATGTTCGCGCCGCCGTGGAGCCGCCCCCACAGCGCATTGACGCCCGCGGCCACCGATGCGAACAGGTTCGCCCCCGACGAGGCCACCATCCGGACAGTGGAGGTGGAGCAGTTCTGCTCATGATCGGCGTGCAGTACGAAGAACAAGTTGAGCGCGCGGGCCACCTCGGGGCTGGGCACATAGTCGCGGTATGGAACCGAGAACATCATGTGGAGGAAGTTCTCGACATAGGGCAGGTCATAGCGTGGGTAGGCGATGGGCTGCCCGAGGCTCGACTTGTACGACGCCGCCGCGATCGTGCGGGTCTTGGCCAGGAGGGCCGCTGTCGCCCGCCGGAAATCGCCCTCGTCGGTGATCTGAATGTCCGGCAGATCGTATGCCTGCAGCGCGTTGATCATCGAGGATTGGATGGCCATGGGGTGGGCATGGGCCGGAAAACCATCGAAGTGTTTGCGCATGTCACGATGCAGCGAGGCGCTATTGGACAGCATCGAGCCAAACTCGCTTCGCTCAGAGTCGGTGGGCAACTCGCCGAAGATCAGCAGCTGGGACGTCCCGATGAAGGAAGCCGACTTAGCGAGTTCCTCGATCGGTATGCCTCGGTGCCGCAAGATCCCTCGCTCACCGTCGATGAATGTGATGGACGACTCGCAGCTTCCCGTATTGCCGTAGCCGTCATCGAGGGTGATCAGGCCGGTCTTCGCCCGCAGCGTGGAAATATCGATGGCTCGCTCACCCTCGGTGCCGGTCACGACGGGCAGTTCGTAGCGTTGCTCACCGACGGTGACAATGGCGGTTTCGGTCATGTGAACCTCCCTCTCCCAGGGAACTGGGTGCTGGATGACGGGCCCGACGGACCCCTAGTCTTGCGCGCCCGGAGTCCTTTGCTGGGTGGTGTCTTCCAGGCCGATGGTTCGCTCGGCGAAATCCGACGCTGACACGGAGACGTATCGGCGAGACGGCGAAGCGAGGGCGTCGCTACGGGAGGCATCCAGTCGCGCGGGTGCTTGGGCACGCGCTACTAGTCTGCCCTATCGGTTCGCTATCCCCCGCTGACCCCCACCTCAGCCGCGGCGAGGTCGAGCTCGGCGCCAGAACTGTCGTCGTACCAGCCGTGCGGGACGATGACCTTGGAGCGCGCGCTGCCTTGGCGTCCGCGGGGTGTACCCAGCTCCGTTTCCGGGAACGGTGCGTCGGGGTCCAGCATCCCGACCAGTTCATGCAGCTCCGCCAGCGATGAGACCATCGCGAACCGGCGGCGCAACTCACCCACCGGATATCCCTTGAAGTACCAGGCCATGTGTTTGCGCAGGTCGGTCAGGCCGTGAGTCTCACCCATGAGCCCGGCCAGTAGCTCCGCGTGACGAGTCAACATGGCGCCCACAGCACCGAGGGAGGGGCGGGCACGGCGCGGTTGACCGGCGAAGGCGGCGGCCAGATCCCCGAATAGCCACGGGCGGCCTAGGCATCCCCGCCCGATCACGACGCCGTCGCAGCCGGTGTGATGCATCATCGCCAGGGCGTCCTCGGCCTCCCAAATGTCGCCGTTACCGAGCACTGGAATGGTGACGGATTGTTTCAGTTCGGCGATCCGGTCCCAGTCGGCATTCCCAGAGTAGGACTGCTGAACTGTGCGCGCGTGCAGCGCGATCGCCGCCGCACCCTCCTCTTGGGCGATACGACCTGCGTCCAGGAATGTCTCGTGGTCGTCATCGATCCCCAGCCGCGTCTTGACCGTGACGGGGATCCCGAATTCATCGGCTGCCTGCACCGTGGCGCGGATGATCGCCCGCAACCTGTCGCGTTTGTAGGGCAGCACTCCCCCGCCGCCCTTGCGTGTGACCTTCGGCACCGGGCAGCCGAAGTTCAGATCAATATGATCCACCCCGATCTCGGTGGCCAGGATCCGCGCGGCATCGGCCATGACATCGGCGTCGACACCGTAGAGCTGCGACGAGCGCGTGGTCTCCTGCGCGTCAAAGCGCAACATATCCCTGGTCTTCGGGTCACCGACAACGAGCCCCCGCGAGGTGATCATCTCGCACACGTACAAGCCGGCGCCCTGCTCCCGGCACAGTTGCCGATAAGCGGCATTGGTGATCCCCGCCATGGGGGCCAAGACCACGGGCAGCGACACCACGACGGCGTCGCGACGGCTAGGAGCGCTCAAGCACAGCGGTGAATACTCGGCCATGGTCCTTCTTGGTTCGCAGCAGGGGACCTCAGTGTACGGCCCGGCTGACCCATGGACGGCCGCCCGGACTTGAGACTCGCCGCGAGAGAACCCCTTGTGTGTGCTCGGGGCCGCGGCGATTCTTGCCCACGCTGTCCGGCCCGCCAGCCCGCCTGGGTCAGCGTTCTCGCCTGGGCGGTGATCCTCATGCTCGGCGCCCCGGCCTGCTTCTTCGCGTCCTTCGGGAACCTGAACTCGGTCGGTGACACGTTCGCCGACTGGAGCAGTGAGGCCACCCTGGCGCTGGAGATGCCACTGTATCTGGTCAGCTGTCTCGCGGCCCTTGTGGGTCTGGCCGCTCTGGGCACAGGTTTCCTCACGTCCCGAACTCGCCGGCCGGCACCCGGCACCACGCCGCAGACCTCACCGGTCTAGGCTCGAACCATGCCCACACTCCACATCAACGCCGATATCGATCAGATCGCCCCCGCCGTCCTGATGCCAGGGGACCCGAAACGAGCCGAGCGGATCGCCACCGAGCTCATGGCTGACGCCCGGCTGGTGACCGACATTCGTGGCATGCTCGGCTTCACCGGCTCGGTTGACGGGCGCCGGCTGACAGTCATGGGCTCGGGCATGGGTATGCCATCGGCGACGCTGTACGCCACGGAATTGTTCGAGCACTTCGGTGTGACGCGCATCATCCGGGTCGGCACCTGCGGTGGCATCGCCGAGAAGGTCGGCGTCGGCGACGCAATCATCGCCACAGGCGCCCACACCGACTCGGGCATCAACCAGACCCGGCTCCCTGGGATCAACTTCGCGGCCGTCGCCAGCTTCGAACTCGCGGCGGCAGCCATGGCCGTGGCCGGCTCGCACACCCACACTGGAACCGTGCTGAGCAGCGATCACTTCTACCTGCCCCGCCTGGCCAGTGTCGATCAGCTCGCTTCCTACGGGGTGCTGGCCGTCGAGATGGAGGCCGCCGGGCTGTTCGCCACCGCGGCCCAGTTCGGCAGGCAGGCGCTGGCGGTGTTGACCGTCTCGGACCATCTCCGCAGTGGGCACGCCGACATGTCGGCGGCCGATAGGGAGGCAAAGTTCGCCGCCTCGGTCAGGCTAGCCCTTGCAGCTGCCTTTGCGTGACGGCTTGGATGGCAGGCATGCGCAACCCCCTGCTGTTCGAATCCGACCTCGAATTTGAGCTGCCCCCCTTCGAAGAGATCACCACCGACCACGTCCGCGAGGCGCTCACCGTCGGGATGGCACAACAGTTGGCTGCCCTGGCCGCTATTGCCGCCGATACTTCACCGCCGAGCCTGGCCAATACGCTTCAGGCCTGGGAACGAAGCGACGCCACGTTGCGGCGTACCCTGAGTGCCTTCTGGGTGGCAAAAGCTGCGGACTGCACCCCAGCCCGGGAAGAAGTCGAACGCGAGTTTGCCCCAGCACTTGCCGCGCACGGCGACGCGATCCTGCTCAACCGCGGCCTATTTGAGCGCCTTTGCGAGCTCAGCTCAGCCGCCGACCGGGGCGAGGTGGTCGTGGACGCGCAGGACCGTCACCTCCTCAACGAACGGCTGCGCGAGTTCCGACGTGGCGGAATCAACCTTGATCAGGCCGCCCAGCGGCGGCTCCGGGAGATCAACCAGCGCCTCGCCGAGCTATCAACGAGCTTCGAGCACCAGCTCGTCGCTGGCCGCAATGCCGCTGCGGTGCATGTGACTGACGAGGCCCGGCTGCGAGGGATGGCATCTGATGACAAGGCGCGTGCCCGGGAGGCAGCCCGGGCACGGGATCTGGGCGGATGGCTGGTTGAGCTCACCAATACCACCGGCCAGCCTGCGCTTGATTCGATGGCCGACCGCGGACTGCGGGCCGAGGTCTTCCAGGCCTCGCTCGGGCGCGGCTTGCGAGGCGCCCACGACACGAGGGCGATGATCGTGCAGTTGGTCCGGCTCCGCGCCGAGCGCGCCCAGCTGCTCGGTTTCGACCATCACGCCGCCTACGTCGCCGCCGACGGATGCGCCCGAACCACCCAGGCCGTCAACGATCTTCTGGCAGGGCTGGTTCCGGGAGTGAGCACACTGGCCCACCGCGAGGCGGCCGATCTTGCCGCCCGGCTGGCCGCCGACGATCCCGGCGCCGAACTGCAGGCCTGGGACTGGCAGTTCTACGCTGCCCAGGCCGCCGCCGAGCGGGCCGTGGACCATGAGCGTTTGCGGCCCTACTTTCCCTTCGACACTGTCTTAGTGCAGGGTGTGTTTGCCGCGGCTACGGCGCTCTACGGGATCACCTTCCAGGAGCGTGCCGATCTGGTGGGCTACACCCCTCAGGCGCGAGTATTCGAGGTCCTCGAGGCCGATGGCACCCCGCTTGGAGCTGTCATTGCCGACCCCTACACCCGAGCCACCAAACAGGGAGGCGCATGGATGACAAGCGTCGTTGATCAGAACCAGCTTCTGGATCAGCAACCGGTGGTGACGAACACCTGCAACTTCCCGCCGCCGACCGCGGACTCCCCCTCGCTGCTGAGCTGGGACAACGTGATCACGTTGTTCCACGAGTTCGGCCACAACCTCCACGGCCTGCTCTCCGAGGTGCGATACCCGTCGCGTTCCGGCACCAGCGTGCCCCGCGATTTTGTTGAGTTCCCCTCCCAGATCAACGAGATCTGGGCCTGGCACCCGGTGCTGTTGGAGCGATACGCCCGCCATGTTGACACGGGTGAACCGCTGCCCGCGGACACCCGCGAGGCACTGTTGGCCAGCCGCAGGCAGGGGATGGGCTACGCCACGTACGAGCTGCTGGCCGCCATGCTGTTGGATCAGGCCTGGCACCAGACCCCCTTGGCTGATCTACCGGCCACAGCCGCCCAGGTGGAGCAGTTCGAGGCCGCCGCGCTGGAGCGGGCAGGCGTTGATCTGCCATTGATCCCTCCCCGGTATCGCAGTGCGTACTTTTCCCATGTCTTCGCCGGCGGTTATTCGGCCGCTTACTACTCCTACCTGTGGAGCGAGGTGATGGACGCCGACACAGCCGCATGGTTCGCCGAGCATGGTGGGCTTGACCGTGAGGCGGGAGAGCTGTTTCGTCGCAAGCTGCTGAGCCGGGGTGGAGCGGTCGAGGTGATGGACGCCTACCGGGATTTCCGTGGCGGCAACCCCGACCTGGCGCATCTCCTCGCCCGAATCGGCCTCAGCTGAGATGAGTCCAGCGTCGTTTCGGGGCTTACGGTTCGATGCCCCGCGCCTCAGCCGACCTCGGTGACCACGAAGAGCACGGCGGTGTCTGGACGCATCATCGGCGCCATCAGCCCCACCTGTTCCAGGGCCCTTCCGGTGAGCACCGGGGGCTCACGCTTCATCCACTCCTGCGCCAGTTCCGCCGCCATCGCTCGCGGACCGGCGACTGTGACGCGATAGCGTCGCTGCGGGTCCAGGCCCCGGAACTGGAGGGTGCCCAGGTGCGCATTGGGCATTGAATCGAGCACCGCCAGCGAGTAGATCGCCTGCTGCGCGGTGACGATCCCCTTGAACACCGCCGCCGGATCGGCCAGGTTGGAGCGGACCAAACGGCCGGAGCAGATGACATCACGATGCTCCTTGTACCAATCCACCCACCAGCCAAGTTCTTCGAGCTCGTCATCTCCGGCGCGGGCGAGATCCCATTCGATGCCGAGGTGCCCGAAGACGGCTGTGGCCGCCCGAAAGGTGAGGTCGTGCCAGCGATGACTCACATGCGAGCGGCCCGAGGCGATGTGGCTGCCGAGGAGTTCGGTGGGCAGCAGCTGGCCCGACCACATCAGCATTGTCTGACGGTCATGCGGGTCGATGTTGTCAGAGGTCCACACCCGCTGCACCCGCTCCATGACGCCTAGGTCGATCCGAGCTCCTCCTGAGCTGCAGGATTCGAACTCGACGTGACCGAACTCGTCCCGGAGGGTGTCGAGGAGCCGGTAGAAGGCCCGAGTCTGCGCCGACACAGCGGCACGCCCGTACGGGGCGGTGCCGGCGTCGATCAGGTCCCGGTTGTGATCCCACTTGACGTACCCGATGGCGTACTGGCTCAATATCGCCCGCATCTGCTTCAGGACGTGCTGATAGGCGCCATCGATGGACAGGTTGAGCACCTGCTGGAAGCGCGACTCGATGGGCAATCGTCCAGCAGGCTGCATGATCCACTCCGGGTGTGCCCTGGCCACGTCGGAGTCGAGGTTGACCATCTCGGGTTCGAACCACAGCCCGAACTGCATGCCTAGCCCGGTGACGTGATCCACCAATGGATGCAGGCCCTGCGGCCACGCCTGGGAACTCACCACCCAGTCCCCCAGCCCGGCATGATCGTCTCGCCGGGCACCGAACCAACCATCATCCAACACGAATCGCTCGACGCCCAGCGCCGCGGCTCGGTCGGCAAGGTCGATCAGCCGCGCATGATCGTGGTCGAAGTAGACGGCCTCCCACACGTTCAGGGTGACCGGGCGGGCCCCCGCCGGATGACTAGGCAGGCTACGAAGGAAGCCGTGAAAGCGGGCTGCCTGCGCATCAAGCCCGTCGGCATAGTTCGCATACACCCACGGCGAGCGGTAGATCATCCCGGGAGCAAGCGTCCCCTCACCCGCCAGCAGCAGTTCCCCAGCGCCGATGACCTGGGCCCCTACCGCGTCCCGCTCCGCGTAGTGGATATGGTTGCCGCTCCAGGCAGCATGGACCCCCCACACCTCGCCCCCG
The DNA here is from genome assembly GCA_047972985.1 of Arachnia sp. Lineage (GTDB taxonomy): Bacteria > Actinomycetota > Actinomycetes > Propionibacteriales > Propionibacteriaceae > Arachnia. Next base: position 11,111 of record JBKEBG010000144.1, on the reverse strand, counting down.
GCAAACCCGAAGCCCGGTACCCCCACGGACAATACGTAGGCGGCGTCGGCGCCCGTGCGCCCCCTGCGGCCCTCCCTGCGGTGGGTTCCGGTCACCAGCGGCAGCCGCTGGGGCGCGCGTTCCACGGCCCAGCGACCGGCAAAGTCGAGGATCTCCCGGGCGCGCGATGGCACGGGGAAGGCGACGACGAGTTGATCCAGTTGGAAGTCTCGGTCCCCGAGATTACGCAGCTCTACCCGGGCCCGGACCAAGCCCTGGGGTAGCATTTCGATCACGATCATCAGCTCTCGCCCCGGCGCGGACGCCCGGACTTCCAGCACACAGTCGCCGAGTTCGAGGGCATCGGCGTCCACCGGGTGGGCATTGGCCGTCACCCGGGACACCTGCCAGGCCGGACTCCACTCACGTCCGTCTTCGGAGCCGGTCAGCCCTGGGGTCCCCAGCCAGCCGAATCGTGCCTCGGGCAGGACGCCAAGGATCAGCCCTTGTTCGGGGCCATTGGGCACCGCCCCGAAGCTGGCCGCCGAGGCCAGGGCATCAAACTCCGCGACTGTGACGGGCCCCGGATCGGCGCCCCAGTGGATGATCCGCGGCAGCATAGCGTGCTCGATCACGACGAAGCAGGCCACGCCATTGGCCCGAAGACACACGCGGTGGGTGGTGGCTGACATGGGACTCCTGGGTCGGGCTAGCGCGAGGGCGACGATTCGCCACGAGGGACGTTGGCGCCGAGTTCGCTGGCGGGCAGGTAGGCAGATGGTTCGTCCAGGCATGCCGCGAAGAACGGTGTGAGTAGCAGCTTCGCCTCCACCCCCTGGAATGAGCGTCGGTAGGACCCGACATCGGCCCAGGAACTGACGACGGCGAACAGCGCTGGGTCGTCGAGGTTTTGCACCACTTCCACGTTCAGGCAGCCTGGCCGGCTCAGCCAGAATTTGCGCACTGCCTCGGCGTCGGCGGCGAACCCGGGACCGGGCCCGGCGAAACGGTTGATGACCAGCATGAAGCACCTCACAAGAACTGGGGGCCCGGGGTCCCCGGGCCCCCAGCCTAGTTCAGCCGATCAGCCCTTGACCGCGCCCGCGGTCAGGCCGCGGACGAAGTAGCGCTGGAGCCCGAAGAAGACCACCAGCGGCAGGATCATCGAGAAGAACGCACCTGCCGTGACCAGGTTCCAGTTCTCCCCGCGACTGCCCACCAGCCCCGACAGCGCCACAGTGAGCACTGTGTTGTCGCCCTGGCCCAGGAAGATGAGCGCCACCAGCAGGTCGTTCCATACCCAGAGGAATTGGAAGATCGCGAACGAGGCCAACGCTGGCACTGACATCGGAATGATGAGCTGCCAGAACGTCTGCCAGTGCGAGGCCCCGTCGATCTCGGCGGACTCCACCACCGACTTCGGCAGCGAAGACATGTAGTTGCGCAGAATGTAGACCGCCAAGGGCATGCCGAAGCCGGCGTGAGCCAGCCACACCGTAGCGAACTGGCCCTGAATGCCCAGGTTCTGGAACAGGATCGACAGCGGAACGAACGCCACCTGGTTGGGGACCACGAGCAGGCCGACGATAACTATGAACAGCACATCGCGTCCGCGGAACTCCATGAAGGTGAACACATAGGCCGCGAAGGCGGCGATGAGGATCGGGATGATCGTCGCCGGGACCGCGACGGTGATGCTATTCACGAACGCCTGGGCCATGGGGACCGAGCCGGAGGTCAACGCCTCGGAGTAGTTCTCGAGAGTGATCTGCGCGGGATTGGCGAAGAAGTTCCACCAACCGTTGGCGTTGGCCTCGGTCCGGGGCCGCAGCGAGGTGATGAACAGACCGAAGGTGGGAATCACCCAGAGCAGGGCCAAGATGACCACGATGGACTCGATGAGCCACATACCCTTGCGGGCCCCCACCGAGGGTGACTTCTCTTCCCCGCGCTTGGGCGCGTTGGTGACCTTGGCGCGGGCTGGCGTGGCGGTCATGAGTTGGCCTCCTGGACCCGGAACTGACGAACTTGGTACACCAGAACCGGAATGACCGCAATCATCAAAACCACTACGATCGCTGAGGCCTGGCCGGTGTTGAAGCTCTTGAACATTGAGTTGTAGAACATATTGGCGATCACATTTGTATTGAAGTTGCCGTTAGTCATGGTGTAGACGATGTCGAACACCTTCAGTACGCCGATGAGCACCGTGATGAACACTGTGATGACCGTCGGCCACGCCTGCGGCACAATGATCCGGAAGAAGATCTGACGCTCGCTGGCGCCATCGATCCTCCCCGCCTCGACGGTGTCCTCCGGTACGCCCTTGAGTGCTGCGGACAGCAGCACCATGGAATAGCCGACCTGGGTCCAGATGTAGACCACCATGAGCAGGAAGGTGTTGACGTGCCAGGGTTCGACTTGCAGCCAGGTCTGGGGTTCGCCGCCGAGGAGGACGAGGATTTGATTGAGCAAACCGATCTGCGGTGAATCGGCCGGCTTCCAGGCGTAGATGAGGTTCCAGATGGTTGACGCGCCCACCATGGAGATCGCCATGGGCATGAAGAAGATCGATTTTGCGACCTTCTCCTGTGTGGGCTTGAGCTTGTCGGCCAGGACGGCGAACAGCATGCCGAAGGCGACGATGACCGCCGGAGCTACCAGGATCCAGAGAACATTATTGAATAGAGTATTCAGGAACGCGGGAGTAGAGAATAGGTCAGTAAAGTTCTTGAGGCCGACAAACTCAACAGATCTCTTGTCAAGTATGCTGGCATAGGCGGTCGTGACGGCCGGGTAGATCAAGAATACCGTGATCGCCAAGGCCGCGGGAAGAAGAAGTGCGTAGGGCTTGAGGCGTCGCTCCCACTTGTCCGGGAGCAGCTCAACAGCCTTGTTGAGCAGCCAGAACAGGGCGACGGCTCCGAGGACGCCGACCAAAACGGCGCCCAACGCGAGGGCAAGTTTCTCTATCATGGGGTTCTCCCTAGAGCTAGGTGTTGGCGGTAGTCGGGCACTTCCCGGCCACCGCCAACACCAGTGCCGTCCTAGCTGCTAGGCCACGAGGCGTCGATATTTGCCAACGCCGTGTCTAGATCCTCGTTACCGGCGGTGTAGGAGGTCATTTCCGTCCAGAAGGAGCCCGAGCCAACCTCGCCTGGCATCTGATCGGAACCATCGAAGCGGAACACCGAGGCGTCGCTGATGGCGGCCACTACGGTACGCAGCGTCTCGTTCGGGTACTGGCTCACGTCGAACGATTTCAGCGGCGACAGCCACGCGCCGGTCTGCGACTGCGCAGCCCCAAAACTGGGATCGGTGGTCATAAACGCCATGGTGGCCTTCACGTTGGCGTCGTTCTTCGTGAACGCCGCGGCCAGGTCGCCGCCACCGAGCACTGGGGCTTCGCCGTTGACCGATGGGGTGGCGAACATACCGACCTCGGCATCCAGATTGGCGCTCACGTCGTCGGGGAAGAAGCCGGGCTGAGTGATGAAGTTGCCCTGCTTGCCGAAGTAGCACTTGGGGTCATCGTCGAACATCGGGTTGAGGGCCTGGGCGAAGGCGTTGGCAGTGCTGTTCTTCACGCCACCATACACATTTCCCTCTGCCATCAGGAGCTCGTCGTAGATCGCATAGGCCTGGCGAATCTCCTCGGAGTCAAACTGGACCTCTCCGGCGACCCACTGGTCGTAAACGTCGGCGCCGGCCGTCTGGAGGACATAGTCCTCGATCCAGTCGGTGGCAGGCCAGCCGCTGGCCGGGCCGGACTCCATGCCGTAGCAGATCGGCGTCTTGCCATCGGCCTTGATCTGATCGATCAGGGCCAACAGGTCCTCCTGGGTGGCGGGCACCTCGTATCCGGCGGCCTCGAAGTTCTTCTTGGAGTACCAGTAGAAACTCTTGCCGTTCATGGACATCGGCGCACCGTAGACCACATCTTCCACGGTTGCCGCGTCGAGGAACCCCGGAACGATGTCGGCCTGCAAGGCCTCGAGATCCACCTGAGTGCTCAAGTCGGCAAGCTCGCCATCCTCGGCCATAGTCTTCAGGATGCCTGGTTGCGGGAAGATCGCGATGTCGGGAGCATTGCCCGATCCGACACGGGTGGCGATCATTTCTTCGAAGCTGTCGGACTGCACGAACTCAAGGCTGAAGTCTTGAGTCTCCGCCCAGGCGTTCATGTCTTCCTGGAAAGTGGCCGACTGGTCGCCCGAGAAGGCGTACATGATGGTGACAGTGTCTTTTGCGGTCTCCTCACCCACGCTCTCGACGCTGGTGGTGTTGTTGTTGGCCAGACACCCTGTGGCGAGCAGACTTACGGCCGCCAGGCTGGCGCAGAATGTCAATCGATTATTCATAGACTGCTAAACCCCTTCGTTCTCACGGAGGCACCTTCGCCCCACTTGGGGCCCAACTTACGACTACGACGGTCCCAAACGCCACCCCCTCGAACCCTCGATGCGGGATCGTTACCGGATAGTGATTATTCGATTACACCGGGGAGACTTGACACTATTAGGGCACCTGTTGATACTCAGTATCATGCGCTTTCGACGCCTTATACCCTTGTCAGCGGCCCTACTCGCGCTCTCCTCGTGCAGCGGAGCCGAGCCAACCGATCCCCGTGACACCGCGGCTGCCGAGGGGGCGGCATCCGTGACGGTGGCCTTCTACCCGCTGGAGTACGTCACCAGCGCTATCGGCGGCCAATGGGTGAGCGTCACGGACCTCACCACGCCGGGAACCGATGCGCATGACTTGGAGCTCACGCCGCAGCAGTTGGCTGCTGTCACCGAGTCCGATCTGGTGGTCTACCTGAGTGATTTCCAGCCTTCGGTCGACGACGCCATCACCGCATCTTCGCCACAACGAGTGCTCGACGCGGCTGAAGCCGCAAGCCTCGAGTCCCTGGCAGAAGAGGCAGACCATGACGAGGAAACCGACGCCGAGCACGACGACCACGCCGACGAAACCGACGCCGAGCACGACGACCACGCCGACGAAACCGACGCCGAGCACGACGACCACGCCGACGAAACCGACGCCGAGCACGACGACCACGCCGACGATGACGGACATGACCACGGTGACCTCGACCCCCATTTCTGGCTCGATCCCACCAGGCTGGCGTCGGTGGCCGCGGCAGTGGCTGAGGAGCTTTCTGCCATCGACCCCGAGCATTCGGATGAGTTCGAGGCCAATCTCGCGGAGCTGAACGCGCAACTCGATGAAGTTGACGATCACTTCACCGAAGGGCTGGCCGAGTGCAAGATCGACACCATCATCACCTCGCACACAGCCTTTGGGTATTTGGCAGAGCGCTACGGACTCCACCAGGTGGGAATCGCCGGGTTATCCACGCAGGAGGAGCCTTCTCCTGCCCGAATCGCCGAGGTACAAGAGCTGGCCACCGAGTACGGCGTGACCACGATCTTCTTCGAGACCCTCGCCTCAGATGCTGTCGCGGAATCCATCGCCAACGATCTCGGCCTGGCCACAGCCGTCCTGGACCCCGTTGCCAGCATCAACGACCAGTCCGCGGGGGCCGACTACCCGAGCGTCATGGAGGCCAACCTCGCCGCGATACGCTCGGCTAATGAGTGCTCCTGAACCACTGCTGTCCGCCGAGGGGCTCTACGTCTCCCTCGGCGGGCTTCCCATCCTTCGCGATGTCAGCTTCCAGATCGATCCTGGCTCGACGGTAGCGATCCTTGGTGGTAACGGGGCCGGGAAGACCACTCTCCTGCGGTCGGTCCTGGGCCTGATCGCCCACCAGGAGGGGGCCGTTCGGGTTTTCGGGCAATCGCTGGCCTCATTTCAGGACTGGGCTCGGGTGGGCTACGTCCCGCAGCACACATCATTACAGGTCGCCAACGCGACGGTCCGCGAGATCGTGGCCACCGGGCGGCTCGCCCGACGGGGCCCATTGCGATGGTCCACCAAGCAGGACCGGAGCGCTATCGGCGATGCCCTCGAACAGGTCGGCCTCGCAGACCGGTCAGGCTGGCCGTTCTCCGCGCTATCGGGCGGTCAGCGCCAGCGCACTGTCATCGCACGGGCGCTGGCCACCAAGCCGGAGTTGCTGATCATGGATGAACCCCTCGCCGGCGTGGATCTGCACTCCCAATCCGGGATAGCCACACTGTTGGGTGAGCTGCGCGCCGCGGGCCGTGGGATGGCCATCGTGCTCCACGAGTTGGGGCCGCTGGCACCGCTGCTTGACCGTTCGATCACCCTCTGCGACGGCCGCGTGGTCCCGGCCGACGATAGCGAGGCGGCCCACTGTGATCCTCCCGCCTCAACAGCAAATCCCATCGGATTGGCCGACGTGATCGCCGGAGACAAGTGATGTGGGACCTATTGGCGCTGCCATTCATGCAGCGCGCCTTGATCGCAGCCGTCCTCAGCGGCCTCGTCGCTCCCGCCATCGGAATGTTCATCGTGCAGCGACGGCTCAGCTTGCTGGGCGACGGCCTCGGGCACGTCGCCGTCATGGGCGTGGGGTTCGCCATGCTGACAAACACGGCGCCGCTGCCGGTTGCCATTCTCACCGCCGTCGTCGGCGCCGTCGTAGTGGAACTGTTACGGCAACGCGGCAAGGCCAGCGGTGACCTCGGTATCGCGGTGCTGTTCTACGGCGGGATCGCGGCCGGGGTCATGATGGCCGGGATCAGCGGCCAAGGCGCGGCCGGACTCTCGGGATTTCTCTTCGGCTCCCTGACCTCAGTCACGACGACGGACCTGTGGGTGATCGCAGTACTCGGGCTGGTCATCCTGGTGCTCACGGTTGGCCTGCTGCCCCGGCTCTTCGCGTTGGTTGCCGACGAAGACTACGCCCGGGTCCAGGGGATCCGCACCAGCGCCCTCAACCTCCTGATCGTGGTTCTTGCCGCCCTCACCGTCACGCTATCCATGCGTACCGTCGGCCTGCTGCTGATCAGCGCCTTGATGGTGCTCCCTGTGGCCACCGCGCAGCAACTGTTCGTCGGGTTTCGCGCCGCGTTCTTCGGCTCGATGGCGGTGGGAGTCGCCTCGGCCCTCGTGGGAGTGACTGGCTCGTTCTACTTGGATTCGGCTCCGGGCGCCACCATCGTGGTGGCGGCCATCGCGTTGCTAGCACTCTCCTGGGCGGTCTCGGGTCCACTTGAACGCTCCCGCCGCTACGTTCCCTACGTTGAAGACCACGGCCAGGTCGCCCATCAGGTTGCCGACAATCACATAGCAGTCGATACTGACAATCTGGTGACCATTCAGCATGGGGATCACGTTGACTATGTGCACGATGGCCACCGGCATGCTAGACACGGAGATCACTATGATGAGCACTAGTCAACGCACCACCCGCCAGCGCACCGCGATCCGCGAGGTCCTCGCCAACGGCGAGGAGTTCGTCACGGCCGCCCAGTTGCACGACCAGCTGCGGCAGGCCGATCACCAGGTGGGCATCGCTACCGTCTACCGCGCGCTTCAAACGATGTTGGAGGCCGGTGAACTCGACAGCATTCGCACCGCTGGGGGGGAAGCCGCCTATCGCCGTTGCTCCGCCAAGCACCACCACCACTTGGTCTGCACCAACTGTGGCGCTGCCGTCGAAGTGGTGGCGGAGCAGGTTGAGCACTGGGCCAAAGAAATCGGTGAACGCTACGGCTATCGCAACGTGGGGCACGAGGTCGAGCTCTACGGCCGGTGCGCCAACTGCTCCTGATCGAAGAACGGCAAGGAACGCAGCGCCCGATCCAGATGCCATGTGGCGAAGGCAACCACCATGCCGTGGGCCCGGTGAGCGACTCCCGCAGGGGCCGCCGCCACATTGTTCCAGTCACCGGTGATCAGCAACGCCAGATGCTGCCGGACCTCAGCTGGCAGGAGCGCCGAGGCGGGAGGACGGCAACCAGAGCACACCGCCCCGCCGCCCTGCGGTGAGAACCATCGGGTGTCATCAGCTCGACCGCACACCGAGCAGGCATCCACCACCACCGCGTAGCCCGCGGCCGCGAGTGATCGAAGCAGATACGAATCCACCACTGCCTCGGGCCGACGGTCGGGGCGACGAAGCGCCACGACAGCACCGGCGAGCAGCCGGTATTGCGCCGCCGAGGGGACTTTGTCCTCCACGACCAGGCGATCGGCCGCCTCCACTAGCACCTCGGCCGCGGTGAATCGTCGATAATCATTGCCAAGCAGCCCCGCATGAAGTGTCTCCACTTGGGCCACGATGTCCAGCGGCCCTCGCCCGGTGGCCAGCTGGACATCGACATGGGCGAAGGGCTCCAGCCGGGCTCCGAACTTGCTGGAAGTCCGCCGGATTCCTCTGGCCACGGCCCGCACCTTGCCGTGGCGCATCGTCAGCAGGCTGATGATGCGGTCGGCCTCACCCAGTTGATGGGTCCGCAGCACCACGGCCTCGTCACGATAAGTGGGCACTGGCACATCATAGGTTGCCCACCGCCCTGGTTACCGCCGTGCTCGCTGTACTGGGTCTGATTCAGATCCAGCTGGCGGTGACGCCTTGAGCACATCCGGAATATCGACTTCCCGCCGTTGCGGTCGTGGCTGTTCAAGCCTCCGGGCGTGCGGTGGGTCGCTTGTATAGCTGCTGCGCGATGCTGCGCCGGAGGCCTCCCGGCAACCACGCAAACACCATGAATCCAGGTCTTGGCGGCGTGGCGCCGCTTCCCAGTAGTCTCGGGCAATGGCCTACCAACTGCCGCCGCCGCATCCCAGCGGGGCCCGCCCTCCCCAGCTACCCGCGTCGACGCTGCCCCGCCACGTCGCGATAGTGATGGACGGCAATGGCCGTTGGGCCACACAGCACGGGATGCGACGCACCGAGGGACATGCCCGTGGTGAGGCCGCGCTGCTCGACGTGATCCACGGCGCCTTGGACGTCGGAATCAAGTATTTGTCCGCCTATGCCTTCTCTACCGAGAACTGGAAGCGCTCCCCCGACGAAGTTCGTTGGCTCATGGGCTTCAACCGCGACGTCATCCATCGACGCCGCGACGAACTCGCGGCGCTGGGAGTGAGGATCCGATGGGCGGGACGGCGGCCACGGTTGTGGACCTCAGTGATCCGGGAACTTGAGACCGCCGAGGAGATGAGCTCCGGAAACGACAAGCTGACGCTTCAATTCTGCGTCAATTACGGCGGGCGGGCGGAGATCGTGGATGCTGTCCGGCAGATCGCCCGCGAGGCAGCCGCCGGAAAGCTGTCCCCGGAGCGGCTCACCGAGGACCGCTTTCGGCAGTACCTCGATGAGCCGGAGATCCCCGATGTGGATCTGTTCATCCGTAGTTCCGGGGAACAGCGCACCAGCAATTTCTTGTTGTGGCAGTCGGCCTACGCCGAGTTCATCTTCCTGAACAGGCTCTGGCCCGACTTCGATCGGCGGGACCTGTGGGCAGCCCTGGAGCAGTTCGCCATCCGAGAGCGACGTTTCGGCTCGGCCTAGCCGAACTCCTGGGCGGGGTTGGCTTCGGCGGCGTGTTGGGACTCGGCCAACCATTCGGTATCCAGCACGATGTCGAGCTTCTCCAACCGAGCAATATCCGCCGCGATCAGATCGCAATCGTGGCGCAACTCGGGCCGGTCGGTGACGAACTCGTTGAGTTCATGCCAGACCTCGCCCAGCTTACCCGCCAACGCCTTGGTCTGCTCGATGGTGAGGATTCGAAGCTGATGTGCCTGATGCCGCAGCTCAGCCACCCTGGTGTCACCGTCGTCGTCCATGCCCCGATCGTAGCCTTAGACTTCGCGCGAGGAGCGGTTGATAGCGCTCAGGATTGCCTTCATGGAGGCACTGGTGATGCTGGGGTCAATCCCCGCTCCCCACAAGACCACGGCGTGTTCTCCCTCGCCGATCTCGCACTCGACATAGGCGGCGGCCTTGGCATCACCACCGGCGTCGAGCGCGTGCTCTGCGTAGTCCAGCACCCGCACGCTGGCCCCGGCCGCGGTCAGGGCATCCACGAATGCCGATACGGGACCGTTGCCCTCGCCGGTGACCTGGATGTCGTTGCCGGCCGGGTCGTTGATGGTGGCAGTGATGTGGAAAGTACCGTTTTGCGATGACGATCCGGCAGACGTCAGCGCCCACGGCTGGCAGCTGAGGTATTCGTCATTGAAGATGCCGACGATCTCCTCGGCAGTCACCTCGCCTCCCTGGGCGTCGGCACGGTTTTGCACCACCCGGCTGAACTCGATCTGTAGCCGACGGGGCAGGTCCAGCTTCGCCTCGGTCTTCATCAGGTAGGCCATGCCACCCTTGCCGGACTGAGAGTTGACCCGAATGACCGCCTCGTAGGTCCGCCCGACATCGTGGGGGTCGATGGGCAGATACGGCGCCTCCCAGCCGATATCGGTGACGTGCTTGCCTTGGGTCATCGCCTCGAGTTCCAGGTGCTCCAGGCCTTTCTTGATAGCGTCCTGGTGCGATCCTGAGAAGGCCGTGTAGACCAGGTCACCGGCATAGGGATGGCGCGCACCCACAGGCATACCGGTGCAGTATTCGACGGTGCGCCGGACGTTGTCGATGTCGGAGAAGTCCAGCTGCGGATCGACGCCCTGGGTGTAGAGATTCAGCGCCAGCGTTACCAGGTCCACGTTGCCGGTGCGCTCACCGTGCCCGAACAGGCAGCCCTCGACGCGATCGGCACCGGCCATTTGGGCCAGCTCGGCCGCCGCCACCGCGGTGCCACGGTCGTTGTGCGGATGGAGCGAAACGCACACATGGTCCCGATTATCGATATGACGGCAGAAATACTCGATCTGGTCCGCATAGGTGTTGGGCGTGGAGCGTTCCACGGTGGCGGGCAGGTTGAAGATGATCTCGCGTCCGGGACCCGGCTGCCAGACCGCGCCCACCTCATTGCAGACCTCGACGGCGAAATCGGTGGGGGTTTGGCTGAAAATCTCCGGCGAGTACTGGTAGCCGAACTCAACATCGCCGAGCAGCTTATCGGCGTAGTCCATGACCAGTTGCGTACCGCGGGTGGCCATCTGGATGCACTGGCGCTCGTCGATACCGAAGACCACCCGGCGGAACAGCTCGGCGGTCGCGTTGTACATGTGGATCGTCGCGCGGTGCGCACCCACCAGTGATTCGGCAGTGCGGCCGATTAGATCCTCCC
>JBKEBG010000045.1:0-1872 GCA_047972985.1 Arachnia sp. | reverse complement strand
CTGCCCCGTCGATCCCAACCCGATCCATGACGTCGATCGCCTGCGCAACCATGCGGGTCGGCGTGACGAAGAGGACGTTGTTGATCTGGTCGCCGTACAGCACGTTCCGCCCGATGAGGGTGAACGGATTGCTCGACGTCGGAGCCGTTGCGGGCACAGCCTGCCGACCGAAGAAGTACCACGCCAACCCGACACCCGCGAGCACCACGACAATCGTGATGAGACCGATCGGCGTCGGAAGCCACGAAACCTCGTGCGCATGGTTGCCGACGGCGGGCTCAAGCCAGGTCTGGATCCAGCCGTTCATCATCATGCCCGCGAAGGCCGAGAAGAACGCCAGAATGATGAGCGGCACCGTCATCATCTTCGGTGACTCATGCGGGTGGACCCCATCGGCCCAGCGCTTCTCTCCGAAGAACGTCATGAGCATGAGGCGGGTCATGTAGAACGCCGTCACGCCAGCGCCGATCATGGCGCACAACCCCACCAGCAGACCGTGTTCGAACGCCGCCTCGATGATGTGGTCCTTGCTGAAATAGCCAGCCAACGGCGGGAAGCCGATGATGGCTAGGTAGCCCGTCGCGAATGTCCAGAACGTGACCTTCATGACCTTCGACAGCGCGCCGAAATGACGCATGTTCACGTCGTCGTTCATTCCGTGCATCACCGAACCAGCACCCAGGAACATGTTGGCCTTGAAGAAGCCGTGCGTGAGCAGATGGAAAATCGCGAAGGCGTAGCCGACCGGCCCGATGCCCGCTGCCAGCATCATGTAGCCGATCTGGCTCATCGTCGATCCGGCGAGCACCTTCTTGATGTCGTCCTGTGCCGTACCGATCCAGGCGCCAGCTAGCAGCGTCACCGTGCCGACGATCACCACAGCCTCGGCTGCCATGGGCGCGACCTCGAAGATCGCGTGGCTGCGGATGACAAGGTACACGCCTGCGGTGACCATGGTCGCGGCGTGGATCAGTGCCGACACCGGGGTGGGGCCCTCCATGGCATCAAGAAGCCAGGCCTGCAGAGGCACCTGGGCGGACTTGCCGCACGCAGCCAGCAGCAGGAAGAAACCGATCGCAGTGGCCCAGCCAGAGCCCAGATCACCCGCGTGCGCCGCAACATCGTGGACGGACGAACTGCCGACCAGGGCCAGCATCGATCCGATCGCCATGAGCAGACCCAGATCGCCCACACGGTTCATGACGAACGCCTTGGTCCCGGCCGCCGCTGCCGACGGCTTGTGCTGCCAGAAGCTGATGAGCAAGTAGGACGCCAAGCCCACACCCTCCCAGCCGACGAACAACACCACGTAGTTGTCAGCGAGCACGAGCAGCAACATCGCGGCGATGAAGAGGTTCAAGTAGGCGAAGAAGCGGCGTCGGCGCTCGTCGTGGGCCATGTAGCCGATGGAGTAGATGTGGATGAGGCTGCCGACCCCGGTGATCAGGAGGGCAAACAGGATGGACAGTTGGTCAACTAACAGGCCGACCGAAATGTCCCAGGTGCCCACCGTGAACCAGGTGTACAGGGGCAGTGACACGATCCGTTCGTCCGGCGCTGCCATGAGTTGCGCAGAAAACACCGCGACAGCCACACCAAAGGACACGATGACGGCCGCCGTTGCGACGTAGTGTCCCCAGGCGTCCGCGATACGTCCTGCGAGCAGGAGCACAGCCGCTGACACCAGCGGCACCGCGATCATGAGCCACATGTAAAGGTACATACCGGTGGCGGGCACCGGGTCTGCGAGGGTCTCGAGAAGAGTCACGTTGTCCGCCTCAGAGCTTGAGCAGGTTGGCGTCGTCGACCGAGGTCGAGCGGCGCGTCTTGAAGATGGACACGATGATGGCGAGGCCGACGACGACTTCGGCG
>JBKEBG010000006.1:0-63288 GCA_047972985.1 Arachnia sp. | reverse complement strand
CGTATCTCAGTCCCAATGTGGCCGGTCGCCCTCTCAGGCCGGCTACCCGTCGAAGCCTTGGTGAGCCGTTACCTCACCAACAAGCTGATAGGCCGCGAGTCCATCCTTGACCGCCGGAGCTTTACAACCTCACAGATGCCTGTGAGGTTCATATCCGGTATTAGCAGCTGTTTCCAACTGTTATCCCGGAGTCAAGGGCAGGTTACTCACGTGTTACTCACCCGTTCGCCACTCGTGTACCCCCGAAGGGGCCTTACCGTTCGACTTGCATGTGTTAAGCACGCCGCCAGCGTTCGTCCTGAGCCAGGATCAAACTCTCCGTTGAAATCTATCGGTCCGGGTTTTTTGAGCCCGTTTGATACCGTCAACTTTAGTCTGATTCTGACAGGATCCATTGCTGGATCTATCATTAATCAAAGGAACCGTTGATGACCGAAGTCATCGACGGGTTCGCACTGCAATTTCTTGCGTATGTGCTGTATTTGGCATTGACTTTAAGCACGCTGTTGAGTTCTCAAGTTTCGGGTGCGTCCCGCGGGCTTTGGCTTAACACCTCGGCGCTTGGGGCAACCTGGTCAACTTTACCGGGCATTCTTTGGGCTGTCAACTCGGGGTTGAAGCTCGAAGAGACTCGGTTTAGTTATGTTTGCCCACTAGGGCGCTTTTCCATCTTACCAGCCATTTTGACTTTCGTCAACCTGACCGGGCCTTGCTGGTGTGCGTCTCGCTTGGAGGCGCTCGACCTACTCTACCGGGGCTTGTGATCCGGGTCAAATCCCTTCCCTGCCCTGGCCGGCCGCGCCCGCTACTGAGCCCCGAGAGCCTTGAGCGGGTTCTAAACGAACGCACACTCGCCCTACGTGACCTGTGGTGGGTGGGTGGCCGTCTCGGCTTGGCCGCCCGAGGGCGTCCGGTTCACCAAGAAGCGTTGATAACTATAGGCAGCCGCTCAGCATCATGCAAATCGAGACTGACAAGCCCATGTTCAAGCGCCCTCACCCATCGAACAGAGCCGGGACACCTATGGATTCCCCGAAGATCTGCGGGCACACTCGCAGCATCGCGGGGGGTCGAGGGCGGCGGCTCTCCGAGCGCACGGGAGTGACGGGCTCAAGCGCACCAGTGCCTGAGCCACGCGCGGTGAGGAACCATCGGTGTGCGCACCGGCCCCCGCTCGGCAAGTATCAGTGCTTTCCTAGGGGGAGAGCAATTGCCCAGCTCCGATTGGAGGGACACACGGTGAGGTACCTATTAGTGGTTGCTGCGTTGGGGGCACTTTCGGCGGGCTCATGTGCGCCGGCCGGGGAGGCGACGCCGACGCCGGAGGCAACCGAATCGCCCTCCGATGGATTGGACACCCCTAGGCTTCCGGCTCCCACGGGCGAGTCACCGTCAGTGGAGGAGCCCAGCCCACCGGCGCCGACCCGGGAGGTGACGATCAGCTACTCCGGGGATCTGCTGTGGCACAACACGTTGTGGGCTTCTGCGGAACTGGATGCGGCTGAAGCGCAGACTATGGATTTCTACCCTCAACTGGCCAGCCTGACCAAGTATGTCAGCGCCGCCGACATGGCGATCTGCCACTCGGAGGTGCCCTTTGCCCCCGATGGCGGCCCATATCAGAGCTATCCAGTTTTCGCCGCCCCGCCCGTCATTGCGCAAGCTCTGCCGCGCGTGGGCTGGGATCTGTGCACGACAGCCTCCAACCACTCGCTGGACCAGGGTTTCGAAGGGCTAGTGCGCACACGTGAACTGCACGCCGCCGCCGGGATCCTCACCGCTGGCACCTTCGACTCGGCCGAAGCCCGCGAGACTCCCGTCATCTTCACTACCCAGGACGGGGTGCGCGTGGCAGTGGTGAGTTCAACATTTGGCACCAATGGCATTGCGTTGCCCAGCGACAAGCCCTGGTCTGTGGTGTTGATGGATGACCCGGCCGAGATCCTGACTCAGGCCCACCGCGCACGACAAGCTGGCGCCGACATAGTGGTGGTGCACATGCACGCAGGCACGGAGTATGACACCTCGCCCAACCAGCAGCAGCGGGCCTTCGCTGAGACAATGACCGCCTCGGACGATGTCGATCTCGTGATCGGGCAGCATGCCCACGTGGTGCAGCCCATCACCAAGGTCAACGGCAAGTGGGTTGCCTACGGTGCAGGCAATCTCATCGCACAAAGCGGGCCTTCCAAGCCCTGGACCTACGACGGCTACTTGGCCACCTTCACGTTCGTCGAGCAGCCCGATGGCAGCTTCCTTGCCACCGCAGCCGAATACGCCCCCACATTCATCACCATGCACTCAGCTGCGTCCCCGGCGCGGGTGTACCTGATCGCTGACGCCCTCGCGCAGGGAGTTGGGCCGGCCGACGCGATGCGCGATTCCGCCCAGCGAACCAGGCAAGTGGTCACCTCTGAGGCCGGCGACCCGGCACTGACCGAGTACCAAAACGACAGCGCCTAGCCCGGGGCCACGGCCACGCCCCTGGCCCCGTGCCCGAAGCAACCAACCTCCGGCCCGACGGGGCTATCCCCGCTTCACGATGATGCCACCGACGGTCTTCCGGCCGCGGCGCAGCACTCCGAGCCGCCCGTGCAGCAACACACTCGGCTCGACGTACAGCTCGGGATCGGTGATCTTGAGGTTGTTGAGATAGGCCCCTCCCTCACCGATCGCCCGCCGGGCTGCGGACCTCGACTCCACCAAACCAGCAGCAACGAAAGCCTCGACGATCGGCATCGGTTCACCGATCTCCACGCCACCGGCGCCGAGTAGCGCCTGGGCCAGGCTTGCCTCGGGCACCTCGGCCAGATCGCCCCGGCCGAACAGGGCGGCGGCCGCCGCCACGGCCGCTTCCCGCTCTGCGCGGCCGTGCACAAGATCGGTGACGTCGTCGGCCAACGCGCGCTGGGCCGCCCGCTTGTGGGGCTCAGCCTCAGTGGCATCGGCCAACTCCTCAATCTCGGCACGGGAGCGGAAGCTGAAGACCTTCAGATAGTCGATCACCTTGGAATCTTCGGCATTCAAGAAGAACTGGTGGAACGCGTAGGGACTGGTCAGATCGGGGTTGAGCCATACAGTGCCCGCCTCGGTCTTGCCGAACTTGGTGCCATCGGCCTTCGTCAGCAACGGCGTGGCGAACGCATGTACCCGCGTGGCCTCGCTACGGCGGATCAGCTCGGCTCCGGCGGTGAGATTGCCCCACTGGTCGGAACCGCCGGTTTGCAGGCTCACCCCGTAGCGCCGAAACAGCTCCCGGTAGTCCATCGATTGAAGCAGGACGTAGCTGAACTCGGTGTAGGAGATGCCCGAATCGAGGCGGCGTGCAACCACATCTCGCGCGAGCATCCGGTTGACGGGGAAGTACTTCCCGACATCGCGCAAGAAATCCAGCACCGACATCGAATGCGTCCAGTCGTAGTTATTCACCATCGTCGCGGCGGCGTCGCCTTCGAAGGAGACGAATCGATCGACCTGACCCCGGATCTGGTTCACCCACGTCGCCACAACTTCGGCGGAGTTCATGACCCGCTCTCCCGACTCCTTCGGGTCACCGATCAGGCCCGTGGCGCCTCCGACCAGCATGTACGGCCGATGGCCGGCCAGCTGCAGCCGGCGAGCCAGGAGGAGCTGGACGAGGTTGCCGGTGTGGAGGCTGGGTGCGGTTGGATCGAAGCCCACATAGAACCGCACCGGCCCCGAATCCAGGTGGGCGGCAAGCGCCTCCGGATCAGTCGAGTGGGCGATGAGCCCGCGCCAGGTGAGGTCGTCAAGTAGTGCGTTCACGACGGGGAGTCTATCGGCCCCGGTCCAGCCGCTTTCGCCGGAACCGGGGCATCACCCACGGTGCGGCGGCTTACGGAGCGACCCAGGCGCTGGCGTGGGCTGCGGCCGAGCGCAATTCCGCCAATTGCTCGGCCACCCGCGCCGGAGCCGTGCCGCCTCGGCCATCTCTGGCCGCCACCGATCCATCGACTGTCAGCACCGCAAGAACGCCCGGGTCCAGGTGCGGCGATATCTGGGGAAGATCGTCGGTTCCCAGATCGGACAACGTGATGGATGTGGCCTCGCAGTAGCGCACGGCTTCGCCTGCTACCTCGTGCGCCACAGCAAAGGGGACCCGTTGGCGCACCAGGTAGTCGGCCACGTCGGTCGCCAACGAGAAACCGGCGGGGGCAAGGCTTGCCATCCGGTCGCGATCGAATCTCAGGGTGGCCACCATGCCGGCGACGGCAGGCACCAGCACCTGCAGCTGGTCCAGGCCGTCGAAGACTGGTTCCTTATCTTCTTGCAGGTCTCGGTTATAGGCCAGCGGCAATCCTTTGAGGGTGGCAAGCAGACCAGCCAGGTTGCCGATGAGGCGCCCCGCCTTCCCACGGGCCAGCTCCGCCACGTCCGGGTTCTTCTTCTGCGGCATGATCGAAGATCCAGTGGACCAGGCATCGTCGAGGCGAGCAAAGCCGAACTCGGCAGTACACCAGATGATGATGTCCTCGCTAAGACGCGACAGATCGACCGAGATCTGCGCCAACACATAGGCCGTCTCAGCCACGAGGTCGCGAGCTGAGGTGCCATCGATCGAGTTCGCGACCGACGAATCGAAGCCCAGCCGCGCCGCCACCAATTCCGGGCTCAGCCCCAACGAGGTCCCCGCCAATGCTGCCGAGCCATAGGGGCTGACGGCCAACCGGACGTCAAGGTCCCCGAGCCGTTGCAGATCACGCACAAGTGGCCAGGCATGCGCCGCCAGGACGTGGCTGAGCAACACCGGTTGCGCCGACTGCAGATGGGTACGCCCTGGCATCACGGCGCCGAGGTGGCGCTGCGACTGATCCGCCAACGCCGCAATCACCTGGCCCAGGTCTGCCGCCAGTACCCGCGCCTCACGGCGCAGGTACATGCGAATCAACGTAGCGATCTGATCGTTGCGGGAACGCCCCGCCCTCAGGCGCCCGCCCAATTCGGGGCCGACGACCTCCTTGAGCCCGCGTTCCAAGGCACCGTGGACGTCCTCGTCGTCCGGCGCGGCCACGAACTGTCCAGCCTCGACGCGACGCGCCAGCTCCGCAAGCCCCTCGTCCATCGCCTGGGACTCGGCCTCGGTCAGCAGCCCCGCCTCCAGCAGGGCAGCACTGTGGGCACGCGAACCTTCGATATCCAGCAGCGCCAGTCGCCAATCGAACTGGGTGGACTTGCTTAGCGCGAACATCACATCGCTCGGGCCGCCGGCGAACCGGCCACCCCACAGCCGCCCTGATTCACTCATAGGTCGTCTTCCTCAATATCTCGTCCGGTGCGGGTCATCAGCGATAACCGCGTCACAACTGCCTCGGCGGCCATCTCATCGACCGCGATCACCAGGACCGTATCGTCTCCGGCGATGGTTCCCATGACATCCCCGAAGCCAGCCGTGTCGATGGCTGCACCGAAGTACTGTGCCGCCCCCGGAGGGGTCTTGACCACGATCTGGTTTCCGGCGCTGCGCAGGGAGACCAAGAGTTCCGAGCACAACCCCGCGAGCCGGTGGGCGGCGGCTGTACTGGGTTCGCTTCCTGGGGCGTACACCAGCGCCCCGGACGCCGACCGCCGCCGGATCGCGCCGAGGGCCTGGAGGTCCTTACTCAGTGTGCCCTGGCTGACCTCGATCCCCAGGCGGGCCAAGGCCTCACTCAACTCGCCCTGCGAGGCGTAGCATTCATCGGCGAGCAGCTGCCGGATCGTCGCCTGTCTCCCCCTACGAGACGGCTCAGACATGGGCGTCCAGGAGACCGGGCAACGCGTCGATGAATCCGGCGAGTTGCTCCCGGGTGATGATCAACGGTGGCGCCAACCGAAGCACATCGGGCCGCGGGGCGTTGATGATCCACCCCCCATTGAGTGCAGCGTCGGCGACCTGGACCGCGATCGGCTGGGTGAGCTGAATCCCTCGCAGCAGTCCTCGGCCTCGCACGTAATCGATAGCGTCGTGGCGCAGATCCTCGATGGCCCCCGCCAGCCACTGACCCGTCTCGCGCACATGGCCGAGGAGTTCGGCAGTGAGCTCGTCGAGCACAGCGTTTCCGGCGGCGGCAGCTACCGGATTGCCGCCGAATGTGGTGCCGTGTGCTCCGGGCTGGATCAGCTGAGCCGCCGGACCCGTCGCGATGCACGCGCCAATCGGAAACCCGTTGCCCAGCCCCTTTGCCACAGTGATGATGTCGGCGGTGACGCCGTCGGCGACGTGTAGGAGCAGTTCACCGCATCGCCCGAGGCCGGACTGCACCTCATCGACCCACAGCAAAGCTCCCGCCCGGCTGGTGAGGTCCCGTGCCGCTGCAAGATATCCCGCCGGGGGCTCCACGACACCGTTCTCGCCCTGGATTGGCTCGACAACCACGGCGGCGGTTGACGGATCGACCTCGGCCGCAAGGGCGTCGGCATCCCCGTAGGGCACAAACACAACCTCCCCAGGCAGCGGAGCGAACGGCTCCCGATAGGTCGGCTTGTGCGTGATCGCCAGACTTCCCATGGTGCGCCCATGGAATGCCCCCGCCATCGCGATGATCTTCGTCTTGCCGGTGAGCCTGGTCATCTTGAAGCCGGCCTCGTTGGCCTCGGCCCCGGAGTTGGTGAAAAACACCCGCGCCGTGGTGTCACCGGTGGCAGCTGCGAGGCGCTCGGCAAGCCGGATCTGCCCCTCGCTGGCAAAGAAGTTCGATACATGCCCCAGCTTGCCTAGCTGGGCGGTGATGGCGGCGGTCACACCGGGGTGAGCATGACCCAGCGCGTTGACAGCAAGGCCGCTGAGCAGGTCGGTGTACTCACGCCCGTCCGCGTCGAACAGATGGACCCCCTCACCGCGCTCAAACACCCGCTTGGGGCTTCCGAAGGCATTGACCATCACCGACTGGTACCGGTCCTGCAGGCCGCTGGATGCCGTCATGACTCGTCCTCCTGGTTGGTGACCATTGTGCCCACACCCTCGTTGGTGAAGATCTCCAGCAGCAAACAGTGCGGGACCCGCCCGTCGATCACTGTGGCGGAGGTCACACCGCCCTCGACAGCCCGCAGACATGCCTCCAGCTTGGGGATCATCCCGGACTCGAGGCGAGGCATGAGCGCACGAACCTCACCGGTGGTGATCTGGGTGAGGATCGAGTCCTCGTCGGGGTAGTTCGCGTACACGCCGGCCACATCGGTGAGCATCACCAACCGTTTGGCCCCCAATGCCCGCGCCAAGGCGGAGGCGGCGGTGTCACCGTTGATGTTGTGCACCTGACCGTCTCGATCGGGCGCGACCGTGGCGACAACCGGGATCCGCCCGGAATCGATCAGGTCTTCGATCGCGGAGGGATCAACGCGAGCGACGTCCCCGACGAGGCCGAGATCGATCTCCTCATCGTCGACGACGAGGCCGCGGCGCTTGGCGGTGAGGAGCCCGCCATCCTCACCGGACATGCCGACCGCGTACGGCCCATGCGCGTTGATCATGCCCACGAGTTCTCGCCCGACCAGCCCCACCAGCACCATGCGCACCACGTCCATGGCCTCGGGTGTGGTGACGCGCAGCCCGCCGCGGAACTCGGAAGCTATGTCGAGCCGCCCGAGCATCTGCGAGATCTGCGGCCCGCCGCCGTGCACGATGATGGGCTTGAGCCCCACCCGTCGTAGGAAGACTATGTCCTCGGCGAATGCCCGCTTGAGGTCATCGTCGATCATGGCGTTGCCGCCGTACTTGATCACCACGCGTTGCCCCGCGTAGCGCTCCAGCCATGGCAGGGCCTCGATCAGGATCCCCGCCTTGGCGATCAGGAGGTCATCGTGCTGGGTCCGGCTCCGGCTCATCATTATGTTGAATACTCAGCATTCTCGCGTACGTAGTCGTAGGTCAGATCGTTGGTGAGGATGGTGGCGGCGGCCTCACCGGCGTGCAGATCCACCAGGACGTGCACCTCGCGGGGAGCCAGGTCAACCAGCGAACGGTCCTCACCGATCTGGCCGCCGCGGCAGACCATGACGGAGTTGAAGCTGACATCGAGCTGGTCCGGGTCGAAGGCGGCGTCGGTGACCCCGATGGCCGACAGCACCCGTCCCCAGTTGGGATCGTTTCCGAATACTGCACACTTGAACAGGTTGCTGCGGGCTATCTCACGTCCCACAGTCTCAGCGTCGGTCTCCGTGGCGGCACCCACCACCTCGATCGCGATCTCGTGAGCCGCGCCCTCGGCATCAGCGATGAGCTGACGAGCCAGGTCCTGACAGACAGTGGTGAGCGCGGCAGTGAAAGCCTCCGGCGACGGGGTCCGCCCGCTTGCCCCGCTCGCCAGCAGCAAGACAGTGTCATTAGTAGACATACAGCCGTCGGAATCGGCCCGGTCGAAGCTGAGCCGAGTGGCCTCACGCAAGGCGTGATCCAGCATCTCGGCCGGCAGCTCTGCGTCGGTGGTGACAACGACGAGCATCGTGGCCAAGCCTGGCGCCAGCATCCCAGCCCCCTTGGCCATGCCACCGATCGACCAGCCATCAGCAGTGGTGCCCGCCTGCTTCGGCACCGAGTCGGTGGTCATGATCGCGGCAGCGGCGCCGGCACCGCCGCCGGCCGCCAGCGCGCCGCAGGCAGCCGTCACCCCAGGCAACAACAGGTCCATGGGCAGCCGGAGCCCGATGAGGCCGGTGGAACACACTGCGACGTTGTCGGTGATCAGCGACAACTCCTGCGCCACATGCGACGCGGTGGTGGCAGCATCAAGGTAGCCATCGGCGCCGGTACAGGCGTTGGCCCCGCCGGAGTTGAGCACCACTGCCTGGAGTTGGCCGTCGGCCACCGCCTGGCGGCTCCACACCACGGGGGCCGCCACCACGCGGTTGCGGGTGAAGACGCCGGCGGCTGCCATGCTGGGCCCGTGGTTGACCACCACCGCGACATCGGGCTTGCCGCTGGCCTTGAGGCCAGCGCTGACCCCGGCCGCACTGAATCCGGCGGGCAATGTGACGCTCATGGCGCGACTCCTACTGTGGTCAGCCCAGCGGCCTCATCGAGGCCGAGGGCAATGTTCATGCACTGAATGGCGGCACCAGCGGTGCCCTTGGTGAGGTTGTCCACCGCCGCCACCGCGACAAACCGATGGGCCGCGGCATCGACTGTCACCTGCACCGTGACCCGATTGCTTCCCAGGACGGCGGCAGTGTGCGGCCATTGCCCCGGCGGGAGCAGATCCACGAAGGGCTCATCGCGGTAGGCGGCCTCATAGGCGTGGCGGACCGACTCGGCTGTGAGGCCTTCGGCGATGGGCGCCGAGCAGGTGGCAAGGATGCCGCGCGCCATCGGAACCAGGACCGGAGTGAAGCTCACCCGCACCTCGTCTCCGGCCACCTGGCTCAGGTTCTGCACGATCTCGGGGGTGTGCCGGTGAACCCCTCCCACACCGTATGCCGAGGCATTCCCCATGACCTCGGACCCCAGCAGATGTGGCTTGGCGGCCTTACCTGCCCCCGAGGTGCCACTGGCCGCGACCACGCTCACCTGTGACACATCAACCAGGCCACCCGCGACGGCGGGGAGCAAGGCCAGGGTGGACACCGTCGGGTAGCAGCCGGGCACGGCGATCCGCCGGGCCCCGGACAAGAGCTCACGTTGACCGGGCAGTTCGGGCAGCCCATAGGGCCAAGTACCAGCATGGGGGGTGCCGTAGAACCGCTGCCAGGCGGCTGGATCGCGAAGCCGGAAGTCGGCTCCGGCGTCGATCACCAGCGCGTCAGAGACCCGCTCCGCCACGGCGCCAGAGGCGCCATGGGGCAGCGCGAGAAAGACGACATCGTGGCCGGCAAGAGCCTCGAGGGTGGTCTCAGCGACCACGCGCTGGGCCAACGGAGCCAGATGCGGTTGGTGCTCGCCCAGGTGATCGCCGACGCTCGAGGCGCCGGTCACCGCGCCGATGGACACCTGTGGATGTCCCAGCAACAGCCGAAGCAGTTCGCCGCCCGCGTAACCCGTCGCCCCCGCGACCGCCACTGAAATACTCATGGTTTGAGTATCACACGCTTGGAATAGATATTCCAACCGGGTGCTCACAGCGAATGCAGGAACTTCCCGGCTTCCGAGGCTCCCAGCAAGAGGAACAGCAGTCCCATGATCAACGGATTGTTCTGGATGAGCCAGCCACGAGCGACGGCGAGGAAGGCCGCGGCCTTGTCTCCCAGGATCAAGGCGACCAGGGTGAATCCGATCGCGGTAGCCGAGCCGATCACAGCAACGATCACTATCGTTACCACCGTGGGCGCGGTACCCACACCCGCAGCGCCGATGGTGGCGCCCATCGACAGGTAGAGGGCGGTGTTCTTTGGATTGACCAGCATGAGCAACACAACTAACGCGAACACTGTGGTCAGCTTCATTGACGCCAGCCCGCCAATCCACTTCGGCTCGGGCAGCACCTCGCCTGGTGCGGGGATCTTGCGAAGGCTCGTGACCGCGAACCAGAGGAAGAACAATGAGACCGCCAACGCGAACCAGTTGACGCCCCCCGCGCCGTCGGAGCCGCTGGCGAAGTTACCAGCCGAGCTTCCCCCAAGGACGGCACCCGCGAAGGTTCCGGCGAGCACCGCGAAGAACCATCCCGACGCCCAGACACCGGCGGCCACCCGGCTCCCGGCGACCATCAACACAACCAGCGCCACGAGCGGCACCGGAGAGATCGCCACTGTGACAGCGTGGACAATGACTGAGGCGATGACATCGAGCATGCTGAGCTCCCTTCTTGACGGCCCCCACGCGCAGGCCCTCTGAGTCAGTTTCTACACCAGTTCAGCCTTGTTTAGGCCGCGCCGGACGTCGGGGTGAGTAGGAAGTCGAGCCCATCGGTAAGTTGACGCTCGAATAGATCAGTGTGCGATGACTCGACGACGGCAAGTTCGGCGAGCCGTTGGCGCACCTGCTGGGTCATCGTCTGGCCGAGGACGAAGTGCACGACTGTGGCCGAGAGCGCCTCGGCCTGCTCCGGGGCTACTGCCCCCGCGAGCCGGGCCGAGAGTTGCGCCACGAGGTCAGTGCTTCCCAGGCCAGCGGCCTGGCTCGCCACGACGAGCTCGGCACCGTCGCGATGGGCGACGAGCCTGTCGTGAAGCCTCGCAGCCCAGCGACGACCGGCGTCCCAGCCCTGCCCTGGGTCAGCATCGATACCCTCAAGAATGGCATCTGAGCACAGGGCAAGCAGCGTCTGCTTGTTCGGGATATGCCAATAGAGGGCGCCCGGCCGCACCTCGACGGCCTCAGCGACCCGCCGCATCGTGAGGTCGGCAAGACCGTAGACGTCGAGGATCTCGACGGCGGCCGAAACGATCCGCTGCCTGGTGAGCCTCACCCGGTGGTCTGCCGCTCGTAGAGGCCCTCGAGTGAGTAGGGGCGGTAGCCGAGGTGGTCGTTGATCGCCAGCATCCACCGGTTCTGCGTGGCATTGCCGGTGATCAGCCGCTGTACCTCGGGAAAGGTCTCCGCCAGCAGCTGGTGGTTGTGCGCCTTGAGCAGCGCGCCAAGACCGTGGCCGCGGTGCGCCGCAGTCACCAGGGTCTCCCACTGGTGAGCGACACTGCGCACGCTGAGGTCGACGAACATGCGGGTGAAGCCTGCCGCATCGCCGGAGCTCCGGTGCCGGGCTGCAGTGGTGATCTGTTCACGATCCCCCATCCGCAGCGCCGCATCATCGGCTCGCACCCGTTCGGCGTCCCATCGTTCGGCCCCGAAGTCCACCCCGCCCGATGGCGCGTCGGTGCTCATCGACACCCGCAGCGCCGCCATCTGGTCCAGCCAGGGCTCGGGGGTGGCTCCCACCCAGCTCACCAGCTCGTACTGCGACCCGACCCGCAATCGTGCCTCGGCCAGGTCAGCGGCGCGACGATCCGGCGGGGCCACTTCCGCTCGGGAAATCCGTTCCACCAGCTTGAGTTCGTAGCCGCGGCCGGACAGGAAGCGGGCCGAGGCGGATCCCGCGTCGATCTCGCCTGCCTCGGTACCACGGAGCCGATCTCCGGAGCCGGGCGGGCGTTCATCGGCCCAGACCAGTAGCGTGGACCTGCCTTCGCGCGCTGCCGTTGCTTCAAGCGCCTCGAAGAGGGCTGTCCCGATACCCCGACGTCGGCTCCCCGCTGCTACGTTCGCCCAGATGACCGCTGAATGCTGGTTGTCGGCTATCGGGAGTTCCATCGAGCCGAGGCCAAGGACGTCGCCGCCGGACGTCGCCGCGAGGTGACGTATTTCCAGGTAGTGCGGGCGGCTGCCATCGGCCCACAGCTGTGGCACCGGGGTCACCATGTCGCGGTCGCCCACGACCTCCTCCAGCATGGCGCCGGTAAGGTCCGCCTCGGCTTCCAGCACCCACCGATCCGGATGATCGAGCCTCGGCGGGTGAGGGACCCAGATCAATTCCATGACAGACCAGTCTAGCCGGGGGTGCTCAGGCGCGCTGGACGGCACCCACCGCGGCTGCCGCAGCATCGACCGCAGCCTGACGAGCCCGGACGGCTTCCGAGTCGGTCAGTGTCTGTTCGCCACGGAAGTGCAATGCGAAGGCCAGAGACTTCTTGCCAGCTTCGATCTGATCGCCGGTGTAGACGTCGAACAGCGAGATCGACTCGAGTAGCTCCCCCGCGCCGGCGCGCAGCGCCGCCTCGACATCGGCGGAGGCGACCGACTCATCCACCACCAGTGCCACGTCCTGATTGGCCAGCGGGAAGCCCGAGAGCCTCCCGATCCGCGGTTTCGTGGGAGCCGGCAGCAGCAGCGACAGGTTCAGCTCCACAGCGCAGGTCCGCGGCGGAAGGGCGAACGCCTCGATGACCCGCGGATGCAACTCACCGGCATACCCGAGGATCTCCTCGCCCAAGCGGAACTCGGCGCACCGACCTGGATGCCACGGAGCCAGCTGCGCCTGACGTCGCACCACACCTACCCCAAGGCTCGCTGCGGCGGCCTCGGCGAAGGCAACAGCATGGGTCCACTCGGCGGGCACGGCCGGACCCGCCCATCCCGCCGGCACCCAGGAGCCGCACAGCACTGCGGCGAGCAGCTCGGGTTGGTGCGGTAGCGCCGCATCCAAGGCCTCGATCTGCTGATCCGTGGGCCGGGAGTCGACATCGGGACGAGGCGCTGGCGTGGTCTCGCGTGAGAAGTACCCCAGACCTCGCTCGAACAGGGCGAGGTCCGGCAGGCTACGGGAGGTGTTCTTGGCCACGGCCGCGAACAGGCCGGGCAGGAGGCTCGTACGCAGGAATGGTTGCGTATCGGCCAGGGGATTCGCCAAGCGCACCACTGAGCGCCGAGGGTCCTGGTCGGGAAGCTGCAGGCGATCTAAATCCTCGGCCGAGCAGAAGGGCAGGCTGAGGACCTCAACGAAGCCGAGGTCGGCAACTCGGCGGCTCACCTCGCGACGCCCGCGCTGTTCGGCGGTCAGGCCGTGGCCTCCCCGGGGAGCCGGGATCGTGCCGACGATTGAGTCGTAGCCCACCTTGCGGCCTACCTCCTCGACGATGTCGTAGGGGTCGCGCAGGTCGTTGCGCCAGCTCGGCACGTGCAGGGTCAACGAATCACCCAGGGCCGTCACCCGCAGCCCGCTGGCCTCCAATAGGCGCACGGTGGTAGCGATCGGGACCTCGGTACCCAGCACCTGGGAGACCAGCCCAGCTCGAAGCGTGATTTTGATCGCAGCCGGCGCCCCACCCGCGATGGTCTCCCGGGCGGCGACCGAGCCTCCACCGAGGCTGGCCAGCAGCTCGGCCGCGCGGCGGGCCGCGGCATAGGGCACCTGAGGATCAACCGAACGCTCAAAACGCTTCGATGCCTCCGAGGCGAGACCATGCCTGCGGAATGTCCGGGACACCGATGTCGGTTCGAAGTGGGCGGCCTCGAGCACGATGGATGTGGTCACGGCCGAAACCTCTGTGGTCTGGCCACCCATGACCCCGGCCAGGCCGATGGGTCCGCTGTCATCGGTGATGAGCAGATCGTCGGGCACCAAGACGTGATCGGCGCCATCGAGGGTACGTAGCCGCTCTCCCTCGGCGGCCTGGCGCACCCGGATGGGTCCGGCGAGGCGATCGGCGTCGTAGGCGTGCAGCGGCTGACCCGACTCCAGCATCACGTAGTTGGTGACGTCGACCGGCAAGGAGATCGAGCGGACCCCGCTGGCGAGGAGCCGATCGGCCAGCCAACGCGGCGAAGGAGCCTCGGGATCGATGCCGTTGACAGTGATGGCCACGAAACTCGAACAACGCGGCGAGTCCAGCACCACCGGGTAGCCGTCGGCGGCGGGCTGCGGCAGCGGCGTGTTATAGGGGTCGGAGAACGAGACCCCGGTGGCGATGGCCGCCTCACGGGCGATCCCCCGCATCGACAAGCAGTAGCCAAGGTCGGGCGTCACGTCGATATCGAGTACCTCATCGGCGGTCCACAGCGCCTCAAGCGCATCGTCGCCCGGTGCGAGCCCCTGCGACGGGTCGACCACGAGGATGCCGTCGTGGTCGTCGCCCAGGCCGAGTTCGAGCTCGGAGCAGATCATGCCGTCGGAGATATGCCCATAGGTCTTGCGGGCACCGATCTCGAAGCCCCCGGGAAGCGTAGTACCGGGAAGCGCAACCACCACCAGGTCACCGGCGGCGAAATTGTGGGCACCGCACACGATGCCCCTGGATGCCGGGTATTCCTGCGTGACGGCGTCGTTGTGCAGGTCACCGACGTCAACCCGGCAGTAGTGGATCGTCTTACCGTTGGTCTGTGGCTCGTCGGTCACCGACAGCACCCGGCCCACTGTCAGTGGGCCGCTCACCGTGGGGCCGGTCGCGTCGATCCGCTCGACGGTGAGACCGAGCCGGGTGAAGGTGTCGGCCATGGAGGGTGCGTCGACATCGGGCGAGAGCGTGACGAGGCTTCGCAGCCAGGACATGGGAACCTTCATTGGGCACCTCCGGCGAGTGAGCGGCTGAATCGGACGTCGCCTTCAACGAAATCGCGAAGGTCGGGGGCACCGGTGCGGAACATGACCGTGCGATCAACTCCGATACCAAAAGCGAAGCCTGAGTAGACCTCCGGGTCCACCCCACAGGCGGCCAGCACCCGCGGATTGACCACACCGCACCCGGCCCACTCAATCCAGCCTTCGCTGCGACACGTGCGGCACGGGTTCTCGGGATCCCCGACGGAGGCGCCGTGGCACACGAAACACTCGACGTCGACCTCGGCGCTCGGCTCGGTGAACGGGAAGTAGTGCGGGCGCATCCGGATCGACACGTCGCCGAACATTGCACGCGCGAAGTGATCGATGGTGCCGCGCAGGTCTGCCATGGTGATGCGCCTGTCCACGACGAGCCCCTCGAGCTGATGGAACACCGGCAGATGCGTGGCATCGTATTCATCGGCCCGGAACACCTTGCCCGGGCTCACGACGTACAGCGGCACCCCCCGCTGCAGCAGGGCGCGAATCTGTACCGGTGAGGTTTGCGTGCGCAGCAGCACTCCGGTGCTGGGCGGGTCGATCCACAAGGTGTCCTGCAGAGCGCGGGCCGGATGATCCAGCGCCAGGTTCAGCGCGTCGAAGTTGTACCACTCGGCCTCGACCTCAGGACCCTCCGCGACCTCCCAGCCGAGCCCCACGAAGACATCGACCATGTCGTCCATCGTGATGCTGATCGGATGGCGGGCTCCGGGGGCGGCAAGCTGGACCGGCAGGGTCATATCGACGCGTTCAGCGACCAGAGCCGCCGCAAGCTCGGCCTCGGCGAGCTCGGCGTGGCGCGCTGCGACGGCCTGCTGTACCGCCCCGCGCGCCTTACCGACGCGGGCCCCAGCCTCTTTGCGGGCGGCCGGCGGCAGGGCGCCGATCTCGCGGTTTGCCAGCGCCAGCGGCGAACGGTCCCCAGCGTGATCGAGGCGGGTCTGCTTCAGCTCGGCTGTCGAGCTGGCCGCTTCGATGGCCACCAGCGCCTGGTCGACGTAGCCTTGAACGGCCTCAGGGGCCAGCGATGCCACCTGCTTGGGGTCGAAACTGTCATTGGGGCCCGACATGAGCGCTCCTTTAATTCGTGGCCCGATGCTGCGCGCAGGCCGTCTGGTACAGGCAGATGGCGGCGGCACTGGACAGGTTGAGACTTTCGGCGGCGCCCCACATGGGGATGGCCACCAGGCGATCGGCGAGGGCGGCATCGGCGGCGGGTAGGCCCCAAGCTTCGTTCCCGAACAGCCAGGCCACGGGCGAGTCCAACTCCCCTCGCTGGGCCAAGGCGTCCAGGGGCTCACCAGCCGCATCAGCGGCGAAAACAGTGATTGTGCTGCCGCGCAGATGCCGCATGACCTCCGCGAGTTCGACTCCGCTGATGATCGGAACGTGGAAGATGCTGCCCATTGTGGCGCGCACGGTCTTGGGGTTGTAGAGATCGACTGAGCCGCCGGTGAATACGACAACATCGGCCCCGAAGGCATCTGCGTCGCGGACTATCGTCCCGGCATTGCCGGGATCGCGGACCTGGGCGCAGACCACCACGATCCGGGCGTCCTGAAGTGCTTCCCAGCCGTAGTGGGGCTGTTGACATACCGCGATGATCTCTTGCGGTGTGACGGTGTCACTGAGTTGAGCAAGCTGGGCCTTGGTGGCGATCCGCACCTCGACTGCCGCCTCGGCTACAAGGTCGGCGGCGTACCGATCGTCTTCACCGATCACAAGTTCTCGCGCGTAGCCGCTGTTCAACGCCTCGCGGACCGCGGTTCGGCCCTCGACGAGGAAACGTTGAGCCTCCAGCCGCGCCTTGCGCTGGGTAAGCCGGCGAAGCGCCCGCAGCGCCCCAGCGCTGAGCCGGGACGCTGCGTCGGTAGTGTCGGAAGTGACCACGCGGGTCAGGCAGCGACGGGCTGGTTGTCCTTGGCGACGACAACGAGGGCGCTGAACGCGGCGGGATCACTCACGGCCAGATCGGCGAGGATCTTGCGGTCGACTTCCACTCCAGCGGTCTTGAGACCACTAATGAACCGGTTGTAGGTCATTCCCTCGGCCCGGACGGCGGCGTTGATGCGCTGGATCCACAGGCTGCGGAAGTCGCCCTTCTTGGCGCGACGATCGCGGTAGGAGTAGGTGGCCGAGTGGAGCACCTGTTCCTTGGCCTTGCGGTAGAGGCGCGAGCGCTGCCCGCGGTAGCCGGAGGCGAGCTCCAGAACTTCGCGGCGCTTCTTAGCCGCATTCACAGAACGCTTGACGCGTGCCATGGTGACTCCTTCAGTTCAGTGTTCGTGGATGGGAGACGGCTCAGCGGCCCTGGTGCTTGCCCAGCAGCTTCTTGGCCTGCTTGGTGTCGGCAGCAGCCATCTCGACGTTGCCCTTGAGCCGACGCAGCCGCGTGGTCTTCTTGTGCGAGTTGAGGTGGCCCAGGTTGGCCTGTCGGTGCATGAGCTTGCCGGAACCGGTCACCCGGAATCGCTTCTTGGCACCCGAATGCGTCTTCATCTTCGGCATGTGAGGTCTCGCTTTCTTTATTTTCGGCTCGACCTACAGGTCGATGTCTGGGTCCATGTTGTCGGCAGGACCACGCTTCTTCTTCGCGGGCTTGGCCGGCTGAGCGGCCGCACGATGCTCGGCTTCCTCGACCCGCTCGGCCTCCGCGTCGGCGCGCCGTTCGGCGATCTTGCGGTCGCGATTGGCAGCCATCTCGGCCTTGGCCTCGGTCTTCTTCTTGGTGGGCCCCAGCACCATGAGCATGTTGCGCCCATCCTGGCGTGGAACGCTCTCGACGTAGCCGTACTCCACCACGTCGTCGGCCAGCCGCTTGAGAAGGTCGATACCTAGCTCCGGCCGGGACTGCTCCCGGCCACGGAACATGATGGTGATCTTCACCTTGTCGCCCGCCTTGAGGAACCGCACGACGTGACCCTTCTTGGTCTCATAGTCGTGATCGTCGATCTTGAGGCGGAGCTTCATCTCCTTGGTGATCGTGTTGGTCTGGTTTCGGCGAGCGTCCCGGGCCTTTTGGGCGGCTTCGTATTTGTACTTGCCGTAGTCCATCAACTTGCATACCGGTGGCCGCGCCTGCGGGGCCACTTCGACGAGGTCCAGGTCGCTCTCAACGGCTAGCCGCAGGGCGTCCTCGACCCTGACGATGCCGACCTGTTCGCCGTTGGGGCCGACGAGGCGGACTTCGGGTACGCGGATGCGATCGTTGATCCTCGGTTCTGTGCTGATGTGTCCTCCAGGGTGCGATGTAGAGGCCGAGACACAGCAAAGGCCCTCGCGTACCCGCGAAGGCCTGACGGCGCGCCGTGATTGACGCGCAGGCACCGACCCGACGACCTGAGGTGTGCGGGTGGGAGGTCAGGCCTCCACTTGAGGACGCGATCCACCATTGCGGTGATCCCGACGCCAGGCAGCCTACTCCCCCACGGGCCCCGTAGCCAAACAGCACTCATCGACACCGGCCGCTGACCGGCCCGAATAGTACGTTTGCTACGTGAATGCCGAGCCAAATTCCACCACACCGCACCCCTTGAAGCGAGTCGGGCAAGTATTGACGCTGTTCTCGGCGCTGCTGCTGGCGGGCGGCGGCGTGATGCTGTGGCTGTTTTTCTCTCATTTCAATTCGGCCACCTCAGGCCCTGCCTATCCGGCAGGCGATCCCATCGAGATGGAACTGGCGGCCGAGGATGTTCGCAGTTTCATCGCGAATGATCTGGGTCCATGTCAGGTCACCACTCCAGAGGGGAACCAGCTTGTGCTGGAACAGACAACCTCAAGCTTCAGCGTGAACAACCGTTACTACTACGTCGCCGGCCCCCTGACGGCCACCACGGCGGGTACCTATTCGGCGACATGTGAGATGCCGGTGTGGCTGTCGGAGGAGAGCGGGCTCGGAGTCAGCCGATTCGTGCTAGGCCTTGTCGGGATCATTGTTGGCTTCTCCGGCATCATTTTCGGCCCCGTCATGCTGGTAGTGGCCAACAGCCAGGCCCGCTTCCACCGCCTACGGCAGTCCGGGGCCGGCGCCCGGTGGTACACCAGTTCATCGACAGCATTCAACCAGCCCCCCTACCCCGGGGCTCCCCCTGCCGCACCCCCGGGTGGCACATACTCCGCCACGGCCAGCTACGCCGATTCCTCGGCCAGCGACGGTTCGGCGACCTACGATCCGCAGCCACACCAGGATCCGCCCTCGTCACCCGGATGGAACCAGCCGCCACACAGCTCAGCCACGCCACCCCCACAGACTTCACCGGCACCACCACCCACGGTCACCCCGGAACCACCATTGCCCGAGGACAGATACGAGGCACCCGATTACAGCTCCCCCAGCTACGACCTGCCCGACTATGACTGGCGCGATTCTGGTTACGATCGGTGACCGCGCCCCCAGCTATGAGGTCAGCCGTTCCCTCGGATGGACTCGGCGTCCTTCACCCAGGCGAATCCTTCGGCCTCGAACTCCACGAGGCGGTATCCGGCGGCGAGTTGGGCGAGCGCGTCCCCCTCGATCACCAATGGCGTGGGGCCAGCCGGATCAATCAGCAACGCGCTCGCCCGGGCGGGTTCCACCGACGCACACAGCTCATCCAGCAGGCACAGCACGGGCCGGGCATCGGCCCGCCAAGCGAGCATGGCGTCGATGCCTGTGAAACCGATCAGGTGGGTCACCCCGTGTTGGGTGAGCGTCACCGCGGACACCTGAGCGGCCCGCTGTGGGTCCCGATGAGGGGTCTGTTCGCCGCTGGCGACCACCGGCAGGATCAGCCTGGTGGTGCACAACGCCACGATGGCTCGCACGTAGCCGGCCGGGTCAGCGGCCTTACCCAGGATCTCTCGAACGAGTGGGTCGGGTGCGCCCTGGTCACCGGCGAAGCGGCCGCTGGGCTGGATCAGCCGGTGGGAATGCACGGCGCCAAGCCTAGTGGCCGGCGTCTGATGTGGGCGCAGACTGCCGCGGCTCACGCTCACCCCACTGACCGAGGCGCGCTGACCATCTCCGGTGTGGGAAGCTGGGAAACATGAGTGCCACACTGTTCATCACCATCGGCGTCATGACCATCATCGCCGCCCTGACAGTGGGGCTGTGGGCCCGCAGCCGCAGCGTAAGAACGCTGATCGCCGGGTTCGGGCTGATGCTGTTGCCGCTGGGGTTGTATCTCACGCAAATGACCGGGCTGCTGATCAACGGCATCGGCAGCCTGATCGACTGGGCCCAGCGCACCGTCTGGGACGACGCGATGACCTGGGGTGTGGGATCTTTGGCCGTAGGCGTGGTCTTCCTGGTGGTCGCAGGATTCCTCCCGAAGCCCAAGCCCGCGCCACGCCCGAAGCAGCCCCCACCGCGCAAGGCGGCTGGATCGGGGGCGAAGCCGCAAGTATCGGCCACGGGGGCGCCCACTGTCGCGGCACCGCCGGCCGGAGCTTCCTCCGACCCGGAAGACGACGAGATCGAGGCCATCTTGCGCAAACGCGGGATCATGTGAGCCTGGGCTAGGTTCCCAGCAGCGTCGTTAGGACGAGCAGCACCCCGGCGATTCCGGCCACGCTGAGAATCGCCCGCCGGGTGTGGCCCGAGTCGAGAAATCGGGCCAGCGGCCGAGCTAGGACGTTGCCGAGGATCAGCATCGGCAGCAGCACCAGCGCCAAGCCAAGCTGTTGCGCGGACACCTCTCCAACGGCCCCGAGCGCCAGCAGCGAGGTCGCGGTGGCAACAATGAAGTAGGCGGCGAGGCTGGCGCGCACCACTGCCCCCGGCTGGTTGGCATACAACATCGCCACGGGAGGGCCCCCGATACCGGAGACGGTTCCGGTGGTTCCGGACACAAATCCCGCCGCGAGTAACGTGGAGCGTGTCTTGGCGATGGTCAGCCCAGAGGCCTGCAGCAGCACCGCGACGATGACAGCTACCCCCACGAGCACCCCCATCAGGTCCGCCGAGGCCGCCACAACGAGCCAGGCGCCGAGCACAAGACCGGGCAGGCGTCCCAGCACAGCCCAGCCGACCCCCGTCAGGTCGAGGGAGCGCCACTGCGCGGCCAGCACCGCCACCGATGTGGCCCCGCCCAGCATGATCATGGCCCCGGGCATCAGTTCGGGATAGCACAATACGAGTGCCGGACTGGCTACCAGCCCCATGCCGAAACCGACCCCGGCCTGCACGAGGGAGCCCAGGACGACGACGATCGCCACGATGAGCAGGGCGATGCTGGGCTCCGGGAACACGAAAATCAGTCGTCGTCGAGCGTGATTCCAGCTGAGCTTGCCCCTTCGGACTTCAGCCAGGCTCTGAGCTGCTTGACCTTGTCTCGGCCACCCTGGCCTTCCAATTGCTGGATTGCCAGGACCGGCCTACGCACCACCTTGTCCTCGGCCTTGACCAGCAGATACGCCCAGGCGTCACCCGAGCGCAGCCGGGTACCGACGATCTGCGAGACCTGGTAGCGACGCAGCACGGGCCCATTTCGGACCGTCACCCCGCCCTCATCGGCCCACAACCTCGAGTACCCCACGCTCATCATGACGCCCATCAGGATCATGACGATCCCGACCAGCGTCGCTGTCTGGGGCCAGGTCATCGCCGCCCGGGCAGCGGGGCCGATGGCCCACCAGAACCCCAGGGAAGCGACCAGCAGGATGGTGGACAGCGTCAAGGCGGTCACCAGCGCGGGAAGGCTGGTGAACATTATCCGTCGGCGGGTAGGTTCCTCGCTCATAGCCGGCAGGCGTTAAGTTCGGTCAGTAGGATCCCACGCGCCCCTGCGTCGAACAGCCGGTCCATCAGGAGGTGCGCGCCCTTGCGCGGCACGAGGACCCGGACCGCCAGCCACCCGTCGCGGGTGAGCTCGGAAACCGTCGGCCCCTGCGCCCCGCCTGCCAGGGCCGTGGTGGCCGCGAGATCGTCGGCGTGAACGTTGTAATCCATCATCAGGAAGTTGTGCGCGACCAGCACGCTCTCCAGCCTGGTCCTGAGTGCTGCCAAGCCTGCGGGCTCGGGGCCGGTGGAGCGCCGGATCACGATGGCTTCAGAGTCAAGCAGCGGCTCACCGAACATTGTCAGGCCGGCCCTGCGCAGCGTGGTCCCCGTGTCCACGACGTCGGCCACCACGTCGGCCACGCCGAGCCGGATGGCTGACTCCACTGCCCCGTCGAGCTTGACCAGTTCCGCCTCGATGCCGCGTTCGGCAAGCCACGCAGCCAGGAGTCCTGGGTAGCTCGTGGCGATCCGCTTTCCGCCGAGATCCTCGATGGTCATGGCCGTCGAGGTGGGTGCTGCCAGCCGGAACCGGCTGCCGCCAAAGCCGAGCGCCAGCACCTCTGTGGCCTGGGCGGCGCTATCGAGGAGCATGTCGCGTCCGGTGATCCCGAGATCGAGGTGGCCCGCTCCCACATAGACGGCGATGTCTCGGGGGCGCAGATAGTAGAATTCCACCCGATGGTCGGCATCTACCAGCGTCAGATCCTTGGAGTCGGTGCGCTGGCGGTATCCGGCCGCGCGGAGCATGGCGGCCGCGCCCTCGGCCAGGGAGCCCTTGTTCGGGACGGCAACCTTAAGCAGTGCGTCAGTCATGGCGTTGATACTTCTCGATTCACAAATAGCGGTAAATATCGTCGAGGTCGAGGTCGAGGGCCAGCATCATCACCTGCAGGTGGTAGATCAGCTGGCTGATCTCTTCCGCGGCCTGTTCCTTGCTTTCGTATTCGGCGGCCATCCACACCTCGGCGGCCTCCTCGACCACCTTCTTACCGATGTGATGCACCCCCGCGTCGAGGCGCCCCACCGTGGAGGAGCCCTCAGGACGGGTGGCCTTGGTGTCGGTGAGCTGGGCAAACAACTGCTCGAAGGACTTCACGGAGCCCAAGACTATCGCTTACAACGCGATACCCAGCAGCGCGTCGACCGCAGCGCTCACCAGCCCGGCCGAATCGGGATCGGTGGCCTCGCCCCGGAGGGCTTGGTCCGCCCAGGCGTCGACGGCCGCGAGGGCCGAGGGTGCATCCAGGTCGGCGCGTAGGCTGCGCCGCATGCGTGCCAGGGTTTCCACGCCCGCCGGGCCGCCCGGGCGGCTGACCGCCTCACGCCATCGCTGCAGTCGCGCTTGGGCTGCTTGGAGTAGCGCCGGCGACCACTCCCAATCGGATCGGTAGTGCCGATCCAGCAGCGCGAGCCGGATCGCCATCGGATCGATTCCCTGGGCGCGGAGCCGGCTGACGAGTTCGAGGTTGCCGAGAGATTTGCTCATCTTCTTGCCATCGAGGCCCACCATTCCGGCGTGCACATAGGCCTGGGCGAAGGGACGTCCGGTTGCCGCACTCGCGGTGGCGGCGCACATCTCGTGGTGCGGGAACGCCAGATCCGAGCCGCCGCCCTGCACGCAGAAGTCCTCGCCGAGGTAGCGCAACGCGATGGCGGTGCACTCGATGTGCCAGCCAGGTCGGCCAGCTCCCAGCGGGGTTTCCCAGGATGGCTCGCCCGGACGGGTATCACGCCACACCAGGCAGTCCAGCGGATCGCGTTTGCCCGGCCGTTCGGGATCCCCGCCGCGCTCGGCGAACACCTCCTGCATCGCTGCGGCATCGAGCCCGCTGACCGAGCCGAATCCTGGCGCCTGGGCGACCTGGAGATACCAGTCCGGATGTTGCCCTTCGATGCGGTACACCAGACCCGTCGGCTCCAGCCGTTCGACGAGCGCGGTGGCATCCGGGATTGCCTCGACCGCGCCGACGAAGTGATCAGGTGGCAGCACCCGCAACGCGGTCATGTCGGTACGAAACAGCTCGGTCTGGCGTTCGGCCAGTTCGCGCCAGTTTTCGCCGGTGGCGGCCGCCCGTTCCAGCAGCGGATCATCCACATCGGTCACGTTCTGGACATATGTGACCTCCAGCCCGAGGTCACGCCACTGCCGTTGCACCAGGTCGAATGCCACGTAGGTGTTGGCGTGCCCGAGATGAGTGGTGTCGTAGGGCGTGATACCGCAGACGTACATCCCTGCCGTGCCCCCGGAGGGCCGGGCCGCCGCAAGCGCCTCGGTGGCGGTGTCATGCAGCAACAGATGGTCGGGCACACCCTCGGAGGGGGGAAGGCTCGGCACGGGGACGAAGGGCCAGGCACGCATGTTGGCCAATGTAGTGGGCTACCAGGCTGGCCAGGGAATCGCGGGCCACTGGCCGCTGGCCACTGGCATGCGGCCCTCGCCCAGCAGCCGCGCCGCGCGGTGCCTCATGGCGTCCCACTCGGCCGTGGTGAGCCCCTCGGGGAGCGGCAGATCACGGCAGGTTGCGATCATGACTCGCTCGTCGGCACTCAGCGGTTCGCCAGCGAACCCCCACAAGACTGTGCGAACCTTGTCATCGGTGTGGAGGCTCACCCCGTGATCGACGCCGTATACCCGGTCGCCGTCGGCGAGGATGTGCCCGGCCTTGCGGTCGGTGTTGTTGATCACCAGGTCGAACACGGCGATCCGGCGCAACCTCTCGTCGGCACGGTGCACCAGCACGACGGGTTCACCGGCGGGATCCAGCCCCGTGGCCACGGACCGCCATTGCTCGGACATCTCTTCGGGGCTCACCAGATCCACCAGGTCGCTCACCTCGCCGTCAATCCATCGCTGCAGCGAACCCTCCCCCAACGGCCCGGTACCCCAGCCGGTCTCCGGAACCACGTCGAAGCCAGCGGCCCGGCTGATCTGGTAGGCAGCAACCTCACGCCGGGCAAGGGTGTGCTCGGGGAAGTCCCACAGCGGCCGCTCGCCGGCCACCGGCTTGTAGCAGTACTTGTGATGGGCCTGGTCGACGGCGAGGAACGTGGCGTTGGAGGCGGCAGTGAGGCGCCCGAGGAGTTCGAGCTTCCCGCTGGGCAGCATCAAAACAGCGGCCCGCGGTAGCCGTTGGATCGGGGACATATGTGCCCCTGCGGATGCACGGGTTGCTCGCAGAAGGGACAGGCGGGGCGCCCCGCCGCCACCTCGGTCAAGGCCCGCGCGGCGAATTCGTGGGCCAGTTGCGGGGTCAGCCAGACCTGCAGCAAGACATCGTCGGTGTCCTGGTGCTGTTCACCGAGGTCGGCGGAGAACAGCTCGATCTGAATGGCGCCGCGTTCCGCGTCCCAGGCCAGCCCGATGGCGCCGACCCGAAAATGCAGATCGATGGGAAGATCCAACGGGGACTGGTCAGCCGGAGGATCGTCGAGCCTGACCCTGCCCAGCTGAGCCAACTGGTCGAGGATCTCGGCGATGCGCTTGGCGAGGGTGGCCACCTGCAGCTTCTCCACAGCGACGGAGGCGATGGCCCCGGTCTGGGTGACCTGGAAGACGAACTGCCGGCGCCCAGGGGAACCGAGGGTTCCCACCAGGCACCGGTCGGGATGGTCGAACTCCAGCAGCATTGCCCCAGCCTATTGCCTCGGTGAATCTCCGCCGCCCGGCTGCGCCGGCTCCGGGTCTGCCACTGTCGCGAGAATGCTGCCGTCGGTGTTGACCGCCAGCACCCGCGGCTGCGGGTCGGTGTACTGCACGAGGCTCACCGATGCCGGGGCCACGTGCAGCCGCTGGAACTTGTCGAAGGGCATCCCCAGGGCTTCAGCGAGGATCGCTTTGAGTGGATCCCCATGCGAGACCACGATTACCACATCCTCGGGGCCGTGGCGATCCACTATGTCGGTGAT
This sequence comes from Arachnia sp., assembly GCA_047972985.1. GTDB lineage: Bacteria > Actinomycetota > Actinomycetes > Propionibacteriales > Propionibacteriaceae > Arachnia. The sequence goes on along the minus strand of JBKEBG010000006.1, from coordinate 37,662 downwards.
CGCCTCAGTGGCGCGTTCGCGCATGGCAAGCATCGACTCGCCGCCGGGAAATGTGACCGACGACGGCTCGGATTGGATGGCAGCCCACAGCCCTTCCTGCGCGAGGGTGGCGAGGTCACGCTCGCTCCACTGGCCGTAATCGCATTCGTTGAGCCCCTCGACGACCGTGGCCTCCGGAAACCCCAGCATTTCGGCGGTCTGTCGGCATCGAAGGATCGGGGATCGATAGGCGGCGGCGATCGGCACCTGCCTCAGCTGCTCGGCCAGGGCTCGCGCTTGCGCCTGCCCGGTCTCGTCGAGTTCCACCCCCTCGGCGCGCCCGGCGAGGATCCCGGCCGCGTTCGCCCTCGAGCGGCCATGGCGCACCAACAGAACTCTCGTCACTCGGCTGAGCCTAGTGGGTCACGCTGCCGCGGATGCCAGTAGAGTGGCCCCTCGACTGAGGAGGCGCGCGGTGGAGTGGTTTGAGGCGATAGTGCTGGGCATCGTGCAGGGCTTGACCGAGTTTTTGCCGATCTCGTCCAGCGCTCACGTGTCCATCGTCGGGCAGCTGCTCTTCGATGGCCGCGATCCGGGTGCCGCGTTCACCGCCGTGACCCAGCTCGGCACCGAAACTGCAGTGCTGGTGTACTTCTGGCGAGATATCACCCGGATCGTCTCGCATTGGTTCGGCAGCTTCACCGGCCGAGTGCCCCGAGACGATCCCGACGCCAGGATGGGGTGGCTGGTCATCATCGGTTCGGTGCCGATCGTTGTTTTGGGGCTGCTGTTCCAAGACGCTATCGACACCTCGCTGCGCAATCTGTGGGTGACAGTCGCAATGCTGGCCGGGGTCGCGGTCGTGCTGTTCCTGGCCGATCGCCGGGCCGATGGCAACACCACAACGTTGCGGGAGTTGTCCTGGCGCGACGGCATCATCTTCGGCTTCTGGCAGGCGGCGGCCCTGATCCCGGGAGTTTCGCGCTCGGGTGCCACCATCTCCGGCGGGCTGTTGATGGGTTATACCCGCCAGGCCGCGGCACGGTACTCGTTCCTGCTCGCGCTGCCAGCAGTGTTCGGCTCGGGCCTGTACAAGCTCAAGGACATCGGCCAGAGCGCCACCTCGTGGGGACCAACGATCGCCGCCACCGTCATCGCTTTCGTGATCGGTTACGCGGTTATTGCGTGGTTGCTGCGTTTCATCTCCACCCACAGCTTCCGAGGCTTCGTGTACTACCGGTTGGGGCTGGCCGCGGTGGTCGCTGCGCTTCTGCTGACCGGCGTGCTGCAGGCGTAGGCTGGGCCGGTGGAACATCGCTCCCTGGGCGCTAGCGGGCTCAAGGTCTCTCGTCTTGGGCTCGGGACAATGGCGTGGGGACGAGACGTCGACTACGGCACTGCCCGTGATTTGGTGCGGGTCTTCATCGACGCCGGTGGCTCTTTGATCGATACCGCCCCCGCCTACGGCGCGGGACTGGCCGAAACGATGATCGGTCACATGCTGTCGGCGGGGATTCCCCGGGGCGAACTTGTCATCGCCACCAAGGCCGGCTTCGTCATCCGCGATGGATATCGGGTCATCGACACATCCCGCTCGGCGATGCTGGCCGATCTGGAGGCCAGTCTGCGTCGCCTGGGCACCGACCACGTCGACCTGTGGCAGGTGCATGCCTGGGGCGATGCGCCCATCGAGGAGACTCTGTCGGCGATCGATTCCGCGGTCAGCCGTGGGTTGGCGCGCTACGCAGGGGTGTCGAACTTTGTCGGCTGGCAAACCGCCACTGCAGCCACCTGGCAGGAAGCGGTCGGAGGGAGGGCGCGGCTGGCATCGGCCCAGGTGGAATACTCCCTGCTGGCGCGACGGGCCGAGGTGGAGGTGATCGGCGCCGCTGAGCATCATGGCCTGGGACTGTTGGCGTGGTCAGCGCTGGGACGCGGCGCTCTCACCGGCCAATACCGCAGGGGAACTCCCCCTGGCTCGAGGGCCGTGTCGGATCACTTCGCATGGTTCCTGGAGCCCTATCTGCAGCCAAAGCCCCGGGCAATCGTCGACGCGGTCGCGCGGGCTGCGGAGGGTCTTGGCCTGACTCCGGCCCAGGTAGCGCTGCTGTGGGTCCGCGACGCGCCCCAGGTGGCAGCCGCGCTCGTGGGTCCCCGCACCGTCGAGCATTTGGAGGAAATCCTGGCAAGCGAAGCGAAGGTGCTTGTCCAGCCGATCACTCGGGCCCTCGAGGATGTCTCCGGCGGCCCGAACAGCCACCGGAACTAAAGCAGCGTGCCGCGGCCAGCGGCTCCTGAGCCGATGCCACGGGTCACCTTCCCGGGCGGGTACCTCGGCGGGGTGCTACCACGAGGACCTGAAGCAGCAGGGTGATCGCCACGAGGACCCCGATGACGATGAGAATTGCGAAGGCGGTGCCGAACAGCGTCACCGCGGTGGCCAGGACCATCAGGGGCCGCCACCATTGGGGCGTGCGTAGCCGTCCCAGCCGATGAAACGGCCGCGCCGGCTGGTTACTGGAAGCAGCTGGTTCGAGGCCGGGATCCCACGGCGTGCTGGCCTGAACTTCGGATCGATCAGAGTCGGTCATGGATCCAGCGTGGCTGGGGCACACTGGGCACCGGATCGACCTGATGGCCGGAATCCGCGGAGACCTTGGTGGCGGGTTGATTCATCCTTTCAGACGATGCCGCTGCCGCTGAGACGCGGCAAGATTGGTCCTGTGCCGGAGCCCACCATGCCTGTGTATCGCACGGTCGTCGTAGTGACGATCGGCACGGTGCTCGGGGTATTGGTGACAGTGCTGGAGCTGGGTCTGCTCGTTGATGCTCAAGTACCCGATGAGAAGATCTTCGGCTGGCTCACGGTGACCGTTGTGGTGGGGCTGGGGTCAGTGTCCGCGTTGGTACCGCTGCAGCGGCACGGTTCATTCGCGGCCGCGGTGGTAGTGGCCATTGGCTCCGGGTGTTCCGGCATGGCGATCCCCGCATCGATGTACGCGGTCTTTATCGTTGCCACCCGTCGGCGCTGGCCATGGATTCTGACCGTGGCGATGGTGGGGCCTGCTGCGGGTGCATTCGCGATGGTGGTGTCGAATCAGTGGTTCAATGCGTCCGAGTCCGTCCTGCTCGAGGTTCTGATTCGCCTGGCAGCGGCCTCATTGGCGGTACTGGTCGCCCTGCCCACCCGGGACCGGTTGATGAAGCTCGATGTACTTGGCCGTGAGGTGGCGGCGGCTCGCCGCGAGCAGGAGCTTACCCAGCGCGAGGCCCGCGCCAGGGTGCTCGAGGCTGAAGACGCCGAGCGGCGCAGGATCGCACGCGAGGTCCACGATGCGCTGTCCCACGAGCTGAGTGTGTTAGCGCTCCACGCCGGCGCGCTGGAAAGCCGCCGCGAGCTGTCACCCGAGGATCAGCAGGCATCCCTTGCGACTATCGCCGAGACCTCACGCCGGGCCGGAGACGAGTTGCGGCGGGTGTTGACCACGCTGCGGGATCCTGAACTGGCTGCGCCGCCGGGCATCGATCAGCTGCCACAGCTCGTGGCCGAGTTACGTGCTCAGGGAACCGAGGTGCACTGTGTCTGCGGGGATGATCTTGCTGAATTGCCCAGTTCGGTCTCGCAGCAACTGTGGCGGGTCGCCAAGGAACTGGTGAACAACGCCCGGCGCCACTGTCCCGGCGAGGCTGTGTCTGTAAGCCTCATGGGTAATCCCACGTCGGGCATCACGCTGGGCTGCACGAATCCGGTGGGGCCGAGCCCGAACAGTTCGGGCTCCGGGATGGGGCTGGTGGGGGTCCGGGAGCTGGCTCGTCAACTGGGCGGAACCCTCGAGGCCAGGGTGAGCGAGGGCTGGTTCATCGCGCGGCTGTGGGTGCCATGGCCGGGGTGAGGGTCCTGATCGTCGACGACGAGCACCTGGTGCGCAGCGGGTTACGCCTCATGCTCGACGGCGTTTCGGGGATTGATGTGGTGGGCGAGGCGGCAAACGGCGAGGAAGCGCTGCTGCGAGTCGGTGAGTTGGACCCGGACGTGGTGTGCCTGGATATCCGGATGCCGGTCATGGACGGTGTGGCTGTGGCCAAGCAGTTGTCCGGACCCCAGTCTCCGGCAGTGCTGATGCTGACCGCCTTCGACACAGATGGCTTCCTGCTCGACGCTCTGGAGGCCGGGGCGGTGGGATTTCTACTCAAGGATTCCCCGCCGAACCTCATCCTCGATGCAGTGCTCCGCGCCGCCGAACGGGACCCGGTCTTCTCCCCCGCCGTGCTGAACCGGCTTGTCGCGCTCGCCGGTAGCCGCCGTCGCCCCGACCCTGACATCGCCACCGGCTTGGCGGCACTGACCGCGCGGGAGGAAGACGTCGCACGAGCTGTGGCACAGGGCCTCACCAATGCCGAGATCGCGCAACAGCTCTACCTCAGCCTGCCTACCGTGAAGACTCACCTCGGGAGGGTATTCGACAAGTTGCACGTGGCGAATCGGGTCCAGTTGGCGCTGATGGTGCGCGAAGGCATGCCTAGCTGATCATCGGCGGAAGCGGTTGACACGCGCAAGGGCCCGGTCAAGCAAAATCCTCGTCACAGCGCTGAACTACCGTGTGACGAGGATTTTCCTGCTGTGTCCGAGAGAGGACTTGAACCTCCATGCCCTAAACGGGCACTAGCACCTCAAGCTAGCGCGTCTACCTATTCCGCCACCCGGACCAGTGGGTTCCCGTAGGGGAACGCGACTACGAATGCTAGCACCACTGCACCTGGCTTCCCAAGTTGGAGCCCGGCGACGCGAAGCCCAGGCCGCAGCTGGACAATTCAGATGGCGACGGGCCGGTCAGGCCGCGCTACCGCGAGCCAGCTGCGCCTCGACGCCGACGCCCGCCACGGGAGTTGCGCCGCTGCTGCGCTGATCCTGCCGAGCGAGTTCCCTGCCGCCCGCCCGGCTGGGCGGGCTTGGCCTCCGGCATCACCAGGGGCGCCACCTCCCCCACCAGCTCGGTGACCTCGGCTGAGGTTGCGCTCACCTGAATGGGAGTGGTCCGGATAGCGGCCTTGCGCAGCAGTTGAGCGACGTCTCGCTTCTGTTCCGGCAGCACCAGCGTCACAACTGCACCCTCGGCACCGGCCCGGGCGGTGCGGCCGGAGCGGTGGAGATAGGCCTTGTGCTCGGCCGGCGGATCGACGTGGATCACCAGCTCAACGTCGTCGACGTGAACTCCCCTCGCCGCGACATCCGTGGCAACCAGGACCTTCGCCTCCCCTGAGGAGAACGCGGCAAGGTTGCGGTCCCGAGCGGCCTGCGAGAGATTGCCGTGCAAGTCGGCAGCTGGGATCCCCTGGGCGGTGAGCTGTCGAGCCAGGCGCTTGGCGTGGTGCTTGGTGCGCATGAACAAGATGCGGCGGCCGCTGCCCGAGGCCAGAGCCTTCACCACATCGGTCTTGGCGGCGCGGTCGTCGACGGTGAACACGTGGTGGGCCATCTCGGCAACGCTTGCGGTGGGTTCATCGACGCTGTGGCGGATCTCGTCGTGGAGGAACCGGGACACCAGCTTGCCCACCCCGTTGTCGAGGGTCGCACTGAACAACAACCGCTGCCCCGAGGCCGGTGTGGCGGCAAGGATCCGGGTGACGCTGGGAAGGAAGCCAAGATCGGCCATGTGATCCGCCTCGTCGATCACCGTCACCTCGACAGCGTCGAGGCGCACATGACGCTGCCCCATGAGGTCTTCGAGGCGACCGGGGCAGGCCACGACGATGTCGACGCCTTTGCTGAGGGCCTGCACCTGGCGGTGCTGCGAGACTCCCCCGAACACAGTGGTGGTGGTGAGCTTGTAGACCGCCGCCAAAGGGGCGAGGACAGCGTTGATCTGCGTGGCGAGTTCACGGGTGGGTGCCAGCACCAGACCGCGAGGCTGTCCCGGGCGTCGCCGGGTGTCGGCCGCGGCGAGCCGGGCCACCAGCGGGATGGAGAAGGCCAGCGTCTTGCCGGAACCTGTCTTGCCCCGGCCGAGCACATCGCGCCCGGCCAAGGTGTCCGGGAGGGTGTCGGCCTGAATGGGGAAACAAGCCGTCTTGCCGTCGGCGGCGAGCGCATCGACGAGCTGCGTGGGCACGCCCAGCGCGCCAAAAGTGATATCAGTCATGGGTGAGGATCTGCATTTCTGGCGCGGGAGCGCCCAAGCGGTGGCCTGCAGGGCTTGTGCACCCGCAGGGTCGCCGTAAGAGTTGTCGTCTGCCGGACCCACCGAAGGTGGCGGCGAAGCGTTCGTACGACGCAGGAGCGCCCGCAGGCGCTGCTCGGACACCACTGTACCCGCACCGGCACCGGATGCACGAAACCCCGCTGAGGCCCATCGCCACCGCGGATACCTCGACGAACTGCGGATCGCACGGCGATTCCAGCTGGCCGACAGCGCTCCCGGGGCCCGGGCGCACCGCCACCTCGGCTCGTTGACCCCCATCGCCGGTGCACAGGATTGGGGTACCAGAAGGGCCTCGGCTGGCACGAACGGCTCGAGGCACGGCACACTACGACGTGCCCCAGCACGCCCAGAACCCGTGGGTCGCGGCGTGCGCGGGGCATCGGTATGAACCGAGCCTGCGCTGGCGGCCAGTTCCTGGCCGCACCGCTCGGGTGCCGATTGCCCGCCCCGAGGAAGGAAACCCATGAAGGCAGTTGTCATGTACGGTGCCGGCGATGTCCGCGTCGAAGACGTAGCAGCGCCGAGCCTCATCGAGGGCACCGACGCTATCGTGCGCTCGACCAGCGCGTGCATCTGCGGATCGGACCTCCACCCCTACCGTTCAATGCCCCACGGCGATACGGGTGCCCGCATGGGACATGAGCTCATCGGCGTGGTCGAAGCGGTGGGCGCCGACGTCACCCGCGTAGGCCCGGGCGACTTCGTCATCGTGCCGTTCGCCTTCAGCGACAACACCTGCTCGTTGTGCCGTGAGGGTTTCCACACCTCGTGTCGTCGTGGTGGCTTCTTCGGCCACCGCACCTGTGCGCTCCAGACGGAGTTCGCGCGGATCCCGCAAGCCGACGGCACGCTGGTACGCGTCCCCGACGTCGACCCCGCCACCGCCCCACCGGAACTGCTCAGTTCGCTGCTCACCCTCTCGGATGTCTACCTCACCGGCTACCACGCCGCGTATATGGGCTGCGTGTCGTCCAACACGACGGTCACTGTGGTCGGCGACGGGGCGGTGGGACTGTCCGCGGTCCTGGCGTCCAAACAACTCGGCGCCGAGCGGATCATCCTGATGGGCCGCCACACCGTGCGCACCGATCTGGGAGTCGTCTTCGGCGCCACGGACGTGGTCTCCGCCCGCGGCGAGGCAGGCGTCGCCGAGGTCATGGAATTGACACGCGGCCAGGGCAGCCATGTGGTCATCGAGGCAGTCGGGCACCTGACCGCCTATGAGCAGTCCTATGGCATCGTGCGGCCAGGCGGCGTGATCTCCCGGGTGGGAGTGCCCCAGTACGAGGCGGCTCCCATCGGCTTCGGCTCGCTCTTCGGCAAGAACGTCACGCTCACCGGAGGGCCCGCGCCGGTGCGGGCCTACCTTGAGGCGACCCTCCCCCAGGTCCTCGACGGCACCATCAATCCCGGTAAGGTCTTCGACCGCACGATCGGCATCACCGACGCTGCGGCCGGATACGCGGCAATGGACTCCCGCGAGGCGCTCAAGGTGCGGATCGCCTTCTAGGTTCAAGGCTCCACCGGGCGGGGCTGACTATCCCCACTGGCGTCGCATCACCGAGGTGACGGCGAAGGGGTCAGTGCCGCGCGTCGCGGCCAGCACCCCGGCTCCGGCGGGTGACCCGGCGTAGGTGGCGTCCCCGCCGCCCACCCACTGCTGCCAGGCGCGAGCGTATCCGCGGGCCCGGCGCTGGTTGCTACCCAGCACTGTGGGAACCGCGTGCCATACCTCCCCTTGATCGTCCACCTTCCCGTGCAGCGATCGCAGGGCCCACTGGGCATCTGCCCCCGGTGGGGGCACCCAGCGAGGAACCAGGTATCGCGGCGACTCGATCGGACCGAGCACCTCGTCGAGTGCGGTGACGAACACCTCCGCCTGCGACTCCGGCAGGCCGCGCAGCAGGCAGCGGTAGCGGCCATCCATCGCGATCTCGACGCTGACTCGCTCCGCGCCGGCGCTGACCAGGCCGGCGGCGTGAAGCCCGTCGGCGACAGCCCGCGCCACCTGACCTATCGTCGGATCCCGCGCCGCCTCCACGGCCAGCCGATGACCGTAGCCGCGGCGCCTCCGGTGATGTGAGGCCACCCAGCCGCCACACGAGGCGGCGGCGAGAACCAGCACGCTCAGCACGCTCAGCCACACCGGAGTCACCGACCACACTCCGGCCGAGGCAGCCCAGCCCGCCAGCGCCATACCAGTCAGGGCCTCCCCCACTGCGGACCGCCCGAACCAACGCTCGACACGACCGGGGGCAGGCAGCCCCTCCCCTCGGTCCAGCAGCGCCTCGGGCGAGAGGACCACCTGGCGGGCCAGCTCCCAGTCGGGGGTGCCATCGGTTGATCCGGGTGTCACCGCCGGGGTGCCGCCGGGGTGCGCGCCCGGCAGCTGCACCCACAGAGCGCGGGTGGTGGTGTCGGCGTAGGTGGAACCCACCTGCCACCGGTCGAGGATGTCGCCGCGGTGCTGGGCCCGGGTCAGCATCCGCGCGTTGATGGCGTCGAACTCGCCGACCGGTGGCGCGGCCCAAGGCGAGAACGACGGGTCGAGGTGCCCCACGCCGTCGACGATGAGACCCGATTCGTCGACCCCGAAGTAGCCGTCGTGTTTGCGGACCAGCCGGGCCCAGTCGTTGTCCCCGCGCGGGTGATGGGCCGAGACACAAGCGACGCTCCAGTTCAGGGCCACCTTCTCGGGCCAGTCGGGATCGATCCGCAGCGCTCGGCCGCGGGTCTGCACGACGGCAGTCGATGTGGTGGCGGCGGTGAGGTCCACCACACCGGTGACGCGGCGCGCGTCCCAGCCCTCCCCCAGCAGGCCACGGGTGCCGATCACTACCTGGGAATGCCCCGCGGCAAAGAAGTCGCTCACCGGGCCGATCCACTGACGGCTGGTCCAGCCACGCAGCTCGGTGAGGCCATCCTCGGCCTCGTGAAGCTGCAGCCGTGCCGCCAGATCGGGGTCGCCGAGCCCCACGTGGTCTCGGAGCCCGGCCAGAACTCCTGGTGCGGCGGCCAGGCTGCGTCCGGTCACCAGCAGCGGCGCGAGAGTGCCCGTGAGGGGATCCTGCAGCATCGCGGCCAGCACTGAGCGCGCGGAACCGGTCTGGCTGTCGAGGACGCCAGTGAGCTGAGCCGGGACCATTGCGGTGGCCCGCTCGTGATCGCACAGGACAACCATGCGCAGCCTGGCGCCCAGGTTCTGACCCTCCGCGGCGAGGATTGCCACGGCGGCGGCGGTCTTGGCCGCTGATCGGGCCAGCACCCGGTCGACGGGGGTGCGGCCTCGGCGGATACCGCGCCGAGTCCATTGGAATCCCACCGACGGCAGCGCCTGGCGCACCGCCGCGATGACGGCCTCGTCGTCTGGGTTTCCCACCGGATCGAGGTGGCGGAGCCAATCGTCGAGCAGCCGCACCCAGTCGTCGGCGCTGGGACCCCGACGATGCCGCTCAGCCGGGCGGGCGCCCTCGGGTAGGTCGAGCAGCCCCTCGTGGTGCAGCCGAAGCGCGGCGTCGGCGAGCTCGGGCTCGCGCCGGGAAATCTCGCCCCACCCGACCTCGACGGTGGCGAACCGGGCGTCCACCCAGGACAGGAAACCGGTACTTCCGAAGCCCGGATCCATCACGCGCGTGACGAGCTCGTGGAACCGCAGCGCCTGGCTGTCCAGATAGTCCTGCTCTGCGGGCACCGGGGAGCACAGCCAGACCAGCTCAGCGAATGGAGCCAGTTCCGCCCGGCGCACCGCCGCCGGAATGGAGGCCTGATAGGTGACCTCACCGAACAGTTCGGCCACCAGCTCCGCCTCGTCCCCCCTGAGCGCCCCGGGGGGCGTGGCAGTCAACGACAGCACCCGCGCCTCTGGCAGTGTCTGCAGCACCTCCACGAGCAGCCTTCCCCACACGTCGAGGAGATGGTGACACTCGTCGAGGATCAGCAGGATCGGCCCGAGTCCCCGCATCGCCGCAAGCAGTGCCTCACCGTTCGGGTGAAGCCGGTCCAGCAGTGGGGGCTCAGTGTCGGGGGCATCGTCGTCGGTTTCGCCATCGGGGTCGAAGACTGCAAGCGACTGGTAGGTCAGCGAGGTGATCAGATGGGTGAATTCTCGTCCGGCACCGGCATCGATGTCGGCGGCCCCAGCCCGCTCAATCCACTGCTGCTGGATCGCTGTGTTGGGCGACAGCACCACTGCCCGGCCCACTGCGCCGCTGGTGAAAAGGGCCTGGGCCGCCACGAGTCCCACCCGCGTTTTGCCTGCGCCGGGTGGGAGCACCACCCACGTCCGCCCACGTCCTCGATCCCACGCCGCTTGCACGGCCTGCAGCGCCTCGGATTGGTGGTGGCGCAACCCGTCGGGGAACGAGGCTGGTGCGGTCTCCACGAGACCCACCCTAAGTCAGGTCCCGGTGGAGCGCCCACTGCGGCTCACCCGGCCGAGGCAGTTATGACAGCCCCCTCTCGGCCAGCCAGTCGGCCGCGATGGTAGCGGGGGAGGCCTTTTCATCACCTGAGTTGCGGGCGTTCATGGTGATCAGATCGTCTGTGGTGAGCTCAGCAGAGACAGCGTCCAGCACTGGCTCCACGTCGCTGGGGACCCGATCGCTGAGCAGTGGCAGCACGTTCTGCGCGGCGATCATGTTCTCCGGGTCCTCCAGCACCACAAGACCCTCGTCGGCGATGGCCGGAGTGGTCGAGAAGATATCGGCAAGATCCACCTCACCCGAGGTCAGGGCCTCCACTGTGAGCGGGCCCCCGCTGTCGTCGATCGGCGTGAAACTCATCTGCTCGGCGGGCACCCCATAAATCTGAGTCAGCCCCAGCGGTCCGTAGGGACGCTCGGCCAACTCGGGATTACCCGCGATCCGCAGCTCACCTTCGTAACCAGCGAGATCGGCCAGCGACGTGATGCCGTTGGCCTGGCTGAACTCGGCCGTCACGCACCACGAGTCCGCGTCTTCGGCCAGGGATGCCTCGAGCACCCGCATCCCCTCGGGCAGCGCGTCGCGCAGTGCTGCCTCCACGTCTTGGCTGGAGGCCGCGTCGCTGTCCGGGTTGTAATACTGCAGGAGATTGCCCGAATACTCGGGGATGAAATCGATCGAGCCGTCATCGAGCGCGGCGATGTAGGCCTCACGTGAGCCGATCTGCATCCGACGCTCGACTGTGTAACCGTTGGCTTCAAGGCTCTGCGCGTAGATCTCGGCAAGGATCTCACTCTCGGCGAAGCCCGCCGATCCCACTGTCACGACGGCTGCGCCGTCCGATTCTTGGCCGGCCTCGCCGGGGCTCTGGCCGGCCAGGGGGTCGCCGGTTGAACAGCCAGCCAGCGCCACGGCGGCCGCTGTGCTGGCGAGGAAGATTCGGCGGGTGAACATGTGGGCTCCTTAGCGGGTCAGCGTGCTGTTCCGAGGGCGATTCGAACTCCTAGTGGAACCAGGAGCCGTTGGACGGCCAGGATCAGGCCGTCCACCACGAGGGCGAGCGTGCACACCACGATCGCGCCCGCGAGCATTCGAGGGTAGTCATTCATGGCCAGGCCATCGAGGATATAGCGACCGAGGCCACCCAGGCCGAGGTAGGCGCTGATGGTTGCCGTGGCGATCACCTGAAGCGCGGCGGCCCGCAGACCGCCGAACATGATGGGGGCCGCCAGCGGCAGCTCCACCCAGCCGATGACCTGCCCCTCGGACAGCCCGGTGGCGCGGGCCCCATCCACCACGTCGTCGTCAGCGGCGTCGATGCCCGAGTAGGTAGCCGCGAGCAGCGAGGGGATGGCCAGCAGCGCCAGCACTATTGTGGACGGCACTATCGACCACGCCAGTCCCAACCCCATGGTCAGCGCCAGGAGCGTGAGCAGGCCCAGCGTCGGTAGTGCCCGGACCGCACCGGAAAGCGCCACCGCAATGGTCCGTCCCCGCCCGGTGTGCCCGATGTAGATCCCCAGCGGTACCGCGATGGCCGCTGCGACCACCAGGGCCAGGGCCGAGTACCCGATGTGCTGCCCGGCCCGGGTCAGCACACCATCGGGCCCCGTCCAATTCTCGGGCTCAGCCAGCCACGCGAGTGCAGCAAGGATCTGGTTCACGCCTTGGTCCGATCCGTGGCCCGCACCCAGGGCATCAGGAGCCGGCCGAGCAACACGAGTACGGCGTCGAAGGCCACCGCGAGCACCGCGGTACCCACGATTCCCACACCGATTTCCGTGGGGAACGCCCGCTGGTACCCGTCGGTGAAGAAATAGCCCAGCGACGGCACCCCGATCAGGGCCCCCACGCTCACCAGCGACAAGGTAGACGCACTCACCACCCTTACCCCGGCCAGGATCGGTGGCCCCGCCATTGGCAGGGCCACCTGCCAGAACAGCTGCGAGGCGGAATGCCCGACCGCCACAGCATCGTCGCGGGTGGCGCGCCCCACTGAGTCGAAGGCGTCGGTGGCTGTGCGCACCAGCAACGCGATGCCGTACAGGCTCAAGGCGACCACCACGTTGAGCGGGTCGAGGATCTTGGTGCCGATGATCAGGGGCAACATGATGAACACCGGCAATGACGGTAGGGCGTACAGCACGCCGGTTGCTGGGAGAAGGATCCGTCGTGCGCCGGGCTTGCGATGGGCCCACCAGCCCACGGGAATACTGACCACGACGCTCACCAGCAGCGGCACGACCGCCAACCCGGCATGGGCCGCGGTGAGGCTCACGATCTGATCGGCGTTGCGCCCGATCCACTCGAAGTTCACCTCGTCGCCACGACCCCGGCGAGCCGCCCATCCGCGTCGAGGACCACCTGGCGGCCGTCGCGCTGGTCGATGTGTAGACGCCGCCGCGAGCCGCCGATGAACTCGGCGACGAAGGCATCGGCCGGCGTTAAGAGGATGTCAGCCGGGGTCCCCTCCTGGACCACCTGGGCGCCCTCCCGCAGCACCAGGATGCGTTGGCCCAGCGTGAAGGCCTCGTCCACGTCGTGGGTGACGAACACTATTGTCTTGGCCAGCTGACGCTGCAACCGCAGCAGCTCGGTTTGTAGCTCGGCGCGCACCACAGGGTCGACGGCGCCGAAAGGCTCGTCCATCAGCAATATGTTCGGGTCCGAGGCCAGGGCCCTGGCCACGCCGACACGCTGCCGCTGCCCACCGCTGAGCTGGCTGGGATAGCGCCCAGCCACCTGCTCGGCATCCAGCCCGACTGTGGTCAACAGGTCCATCGCCCGCTGCATGGCCGGAGCGCGTGCCTCCCCCAGCAGCAGCGGCACAGTGGCCACGTTGTCAACGATGGTGCGATGCGGCAGCAGGCCGCCCGATTGCATGACGTAGCCGATGCTTCGACGAAGCGCCACCGGATCGGCCGAGGCAATGTCCTCGTCGTCAATGAGTACCGAGCCGCTGCTGGGCTCGACCATGCGGTTGACCATCCGCATCAGAGTCGTCTTGCCGCATCCCGACGAACCCAGCAGGACCACGACCTCGTGGGAGGCAACCTCAAGCGAGAAGTCGCGCACGGCCACGGTGCCGTCGGGATATGTCTTGCTCACACAATCGAAGCGGATCGCCACGGCTGGGCTTCTCCTAGCGCGACGTGGGCCGCGTGGCCCCGATACTGGCGGTGCGGAACATGTGACCTCCTGCCATGTCGCGTCAGGCTAGCACGCAGGGGCAACTCGCAGCACCGGCGGCCCTCGACAACCGATCAAGTGTCGCAACCTACGTTTTACATGGACCCACTCGCGCGGGGCCCCGCCGGTAGTCGATAGTTGAGCCATGGCACACTACGCGGACACCACCTCGATCAATCTGCGGCTTGGCATGCTGGGGCTACCCACGCCTGGTCTGGTGCGCCACAGCCCGGCGGGCGATCTCGTGGCGCCGCTGTTGGCCCGTCAGCGCGAGCTCAGCCGCTGGCTGGAGCACCGCCTACCGCCGGTGGATGTCCGTATCCAGAGCTTCCTCGATTCCTACCTTGAGACCACCGGCACCAACCCGCAGTTGCCGAAGGAGACATTCGTGCTGGACCAGGCGGGGCTGGCACGCACGATGTCGTTGCCGCAGGGCGGCGACTACTTCGCTTCGGAGCATCTGACCAGCTACCGGCTGACCAACGGCATCCTGCACAACCCCGCCAACGATCGCCGGACCACCAAAGGGGTCTTCCACATCGCCGAGGGCGGCCTGCCGATTCAAGACGACAAGATCGCGGTGGACCGTGCGGTCTTCGGACGCATCCTCGAACACGCATTGAACCCACCGAAGAAGTCGATGGTCATCCCCTTCGGTTCGCAGCAGGCTGATCCGCCGGCCGCGTGGGTGTCGCTGATGCTGCGCCCCGTCGTGGTCCCCGAGGTCCCCGGATTCACCGGCGAGCGCTCCATGGAGATCCGGTTCTTCGCACCGGGCAATTTCATGGCCAACCTCGACTTCGTCGAGGGAATCTTCGGCAACGGCGGCGACCCGTACCTGCCCGAGAACGACTCCGCGATGAAGCCCCGGCTGTGGACCGGGCACACCGGTGCCGTCATCCTCGCCCCGCATCTGACCAAGCTGACCAAAGCCGAACTAGGTCTCCCCCACATCGATCAGGCCACCGACCGGCAGCGTCGCGACGGCCAATGCTGGAGCGATGAAGCTGAGCTGTACAACGGCGGTACCGCATTCAAGCTGTGCGCCCGAGACGAGCGGGGCGTCATCGTCACAGTCATCGCCGACAACTATTTCGGATACTGCAAGAAGGAAGTCAAGACCCAGCTGTCGTACTCGGCGAACCTGTTGGGACTGGTCGAGGAAGAGCATTCCGGCGGCGCGACGTGTTTCCCCAGCTACAACCTGGGTCAGCAGTTCACCGATAACTACGCCGACGCGTCCTACAAGCTGGCCGATGTTGTGGCCCGCGATCCGCACCGCTTCATGATGCAGCCGCAGGGGCACGCGCTCGACAAGGATAATGACCACATCATCTTGGTCCCGGAAGACACCACATTTAGCATCCGGGATCGCAGTGTCGCCTGGGTCTTCGACGGGCAACCCCGCAGCATCCCGTTGCGTGCCGATCAGTTCTACATCGGACCCGACGGCTACATGGTGCGGCTGAGCCACATGAAGGTCGACGGGGCGCAGTGGACACTGGTGGGCACGGCCCCCAGGGCCACCACCATCCACAAGCCGGCGACAGTCTCCGGCGGCGGCAAGTCGGAAATCTCAAAGTCAATCACCGACGCCTTCATCAGCGGCAACGTCTTCGTCAAAGACGAGGACGAGGACATGTCCCTGGTCGCCGAGATCCTGGAACGGGACTTCGCTGGACGCTTCGCCAGCGAAGAACTCAACGGCGATCACCGCAGCGTCTTGTCCGATCAGCGCAGCGTGGGAAGCGTCATCAAGCTGTTGACCCCCAGCATCGACTACAACGACGAGTACAACGCCTGGCTGGATTCGATCCCCAACCACATCAAGGAACTTGTCTACGTCGTCAAGCGCTTCTTCCGCCCCGAATGGGGCACAGATTGGCAGAACCACTTCACCGTCGGCCTGATCAATGGGCGCAAGGGGACATCACTGCGCCTTGACGGCGACAAGATCCACGTCAACATGTTGCGGGTGGGTTTCGACCCCGACGGGTCATGGCGGTTGTTCGGGCTTCGGCACGACTTCCAGCCTGCGTCCAAAGTGCAGACCGAGGACGACATCACCGCCAGTGTCGTGGTTCCGGGCGAGGCAGTGGGCTATCCACACTCGCGCAAGTACGTCACCAACTGCGAGACGCTGCTGTTCCAGCGCCCCGACGATGCTATCCACCGGGGCTATGACAAGCAGACCGAGTCCGACATGTCCAAACCCGGTACATTCATCAGCAACTTCGAGCCACTGACGCTGGAAAATGCGCGAGAGATAGTTGCCGACGCCGTGGGCTTCAGCTCCTTCACCCAGCCCATCAAGGATCTTGTGCTGCGGGTGGCTTCCGGCGGCGACGCGCTGCCCACCTATTGGGTCTCATCAGCCCATCCGCGGATCGTGGATGGCAAGCCTTCGAAGAACCCTCGCTACCTGCAGTTGCGGCCCGACCTGGCCAGCCCCACCGCCACGGCGACGGCCGAGTTGATCTCGAAACTCAACCGCAAGATGGCCATGACGCAGGAGCTGCGGCTTCCCGTCGACGTGGTTGCCGCGGGGCGCCGGAACAATCCCGCCGACGACGGGGTTCCGCCGCTGTGCACCTACGGACCGCTGCACTACATGGAGCTTCCCGAGCTGTTCATGGAGTTCATCAGCTCCATGACCGGCAAGTCTCCCTCCACCACCGGCGCCGGCTCGGAGGGTGCGATGACCAAGGCACCCTTCAACGCGTTGCCCTCGATCATCGATCTCAACGCGGCGCTGCTGTCGTTCATCCTGACTGGCTACGACGGCTGGCTGTCCAGCGCCGGCGTGATCGGCCCGAACGTGCGCGTCGATCACGACATCTCGTTGCTGGTTCCCGAGGTGTTCTCGAGGATGACCGAGCAGGAACGCGACGCGCGCTCACTGATCGCAGAAGGCTCGCTAGAACCGCTCGAGAACTTCACGCACAACGGCGACAAGGTGCTGGCGAGTCGGCTGGGCTACCGGATCACCGCCAAGTTCACCGCCAAGTATTTTGGGCGTATCTTCCTTCACCCCCATGCTGTGTTCACCGAAGAGATGCTCCGTCCTGAGGTCCAAGATCTCGACGTATTCGCTGAGTCGATGGCCACTATCGTCAAGACCCATCGCCGGGTGGCCAAGAGCTACTTTGATGACGCGACGATCCAATTGGCGGTTCCGCCGCTTCGGGCGCTGCTAGAGATCATGGCGACCGGTTTCACCGCCGACGGCCTGACGCTGCATGACCAACCCTTCAGGGACGCTTTCAGCGCCGAGTCGGTTCTTGCCTCCGATTGGTACGCTGCGCGCCTCCAGGCCCAACGCGACTCTGACCTTGCCTACGCCCAGCGTTCGCTGGATCAGCTGGACACCTTCGCCGAGCGCGAGCAGCACACCGACACCGGTCGCCGGCTGGGGGTCACTGCGCGCCGGGCCAGCCTCAACAGCCGGATCACCGAGCTCACGGCAGACGAGCAAGGGTCGCGCTTGGCTGGGACTTTGGGACGGCAAGTGGCCTGGCGGTTGAGCTGAGCATGGGTCGCAACCCGGGGCAGCGCCGCGCCGAACGGCGCACCCGGCCTGAGGGGACCTCGGCGGTACTGATCTGTCTGGGCGTCGTGATCTCGTTGACCTTGGCCGGGCTCCCGTTAGCGGGGCCCCAGGCCGCGACGCCATCGACCCGGGCTGGCGAATTCCTCGGCGAGGACGGACACTTCGAGTCCTTCTCCGGCCCCGACGGAGTGCTGCTTGCCGAGACCTCGCGGTTGACTGGGGGGCAGCTGCTGGCCACCGGACCACCCATGGTCTCATTGGCGAAAGACACCGTGCCCGCCAGCATGGAGGCGGCGTGGGTTCGGGTCTTGACCACCTCGGTCAGCCAGACAGAGGTCAGTCACGCCATGGTGTTGTACGAGTTGACCCCAGGCGGGGTCACGACCGCCATCGACGGCCCCCCGGGCCAGGAACGGATCTACCACCCGGGTCGCCTTGAGATACCCACCGATATTGCGCCTGGTGCCACATGGCAGGGCTCGGGCACAATCCACTACGCAGACGGCTCAGCGAGCGCGCAGTACACATTCTCGGCCAACGCCGATACCCCCAGCGACCCCGCTGAGGCACAGGCCGGATGCCTGATTGTCGTGCGGGAGGAGCAGGTCCAGGAAGCCGTCTCCTCGACCAGCCGGCTGTGGTGCCCCGGCCGCGGCATCATCAGCGACGAACGCGGATTCCGCGGCGACGACTCGCCGGATCTGGGGCCAGACCCGGTCACCACTGAGGCCACGCTCTGGCAACCAGACACCTGGCAGCTCACCGACGTGACGCAGCCCCTCGTCCCTCCCATGGTCTGGGCCGGCGCCCAGCCAGCGGTGGGATCCGATGATGTGGCGGTCATCGCCCACGCTGTCAGCGGCGACCTGCTGTTCCTACCCGAGGATGACCCGGCGGCTGTGTGGCGGGTCCATCCCGGGGGCCGGATCACTGCCCTTGAGCGGTTCGGGGACCTCGTAGTGGCCGCCACCACGCAAGGACGGCTCGTCGCCTACACACTCGACGGGGTACGGCGTTGGACCGCGGACGTCAATGACCTGACGGTCCGGCGCCCCGTACTCTGGGGAAACCTCCTCGTCTCGGCCGATCTGTCGGCTGCTGTCACGGCCCGCGACATCACCAGCGGCCACGTGGAGTGGCGCGTGCAGGTCCCTGACCCCATTGCTCGCGACCCAGTGGTCTGCGATGGGTTGACGATGGTGGCCACGACCTCGGCCGAGGTATACGCCATCAATGACGATGGGATCGCCTGGAGTATCGAAATGACCGATTCGGTGCACTCATTGGCCTGTGCAGGCGAATCCGTCGTCGTCTTCGCCGGCGGCACAGTCGATGTGATCTCATCGCTTGGTCAGCGCCTCGACTCGATTGCCGGGCAGTATTCGGCTCCCAACGCCACGGCCAGCCTTGGCGAGGTGGTCGTAATTCAGACAACCACCGCCGTCAACGGCTACGTCGTTGAGGATGGCAGGCTGCGGCGGGCCTGGCAGCAGCGCGGAAGTTTCGAGACCATGGCCGGCGGCGACGAGTTCGTTGTTGCCGCCAGCCCGAAAAAGCTGATCGCCCTCGACGCCCACGGCACCCTCGTCGGCGAATGGGCCACCGATGCATTCCCGGCGGTCACCTCCCCGCAGATTCGCACGACGCCCTCCGGTGTAGTGGCCATTCCAGAAAGCCTGCGTGTGGTGAGGCTCGGATGAACCCGCGCCCCTCGTTTCTGCGCGAGTTCTTTCGACCGGCGATCCGGGATGCGATCCGGCCGGGGCAGTGGTCCCCCAGCGTGCAGGCGATGGCGGCGGTTTCGGGGCTCACGGCACTCGTGGCGGTGGCCTTCACACTGGCAGCCGGGTCGATCCGCTCCTGGTCGGACCCCGTGTTGCTGGGCGCGAATGCATATCTGCCTGAGATCGCCCTTCCGCTGGCCACCAGCGGGTCATTCCTGGCAATGACCCTGCTGCAGGTAGCCGCACTGCACGTCGGGTGGCCGATTCGAATCACGGCGCTCCTGGTGGCGACCGCCGTGGCGTTGTTGGTCGGCAGTCAGACCAACAGCTGGGCGACGATGGGACTGGGGCTGGCCTCGGTGGTGGGGCTGGTGGTGCTGCATGTGGTTCGGGCGCGCCGCAGCTATGCCTGGGGCGAGGTGCCCATCGTCGCCGTGCTGGTGTTTCTGATCACTGTGGCCCCCATGTATGGGGCATCGCAGGGGATCTCGTTGGGCTATGACCTGCGTGGGATCCTGCTCAACGCGCAGCTGACGCTCCTGATGGTGCTCGCACTGCCCTCACTCATCGTGGCGGGAGTCGCGCTTACCCAGGTGGCGGTCATTGCCGGTGAAGCCGCCGGGATGGTGGCCGCGGAACGGCTCAGCCCACGGATGGGCCAGGTGGCGCTGGCGGTCATCCTGGTGGGACTGTGCGGATGGCGAGTGTGGGCGATAGTCACCTCGGGCTCCCTCGACATGCCCGGCCGTCTGGCGGCCGGGCTCGGTGTGCTTGCCGCCACAGTGACGCTGGCCTCGCCGATGATTCAGCGGGCGTTTCGTTGCGGCGGATCGCATCGGCTACTGCTGGGAGGCATCACGGAGCAGTTCTCGCGACTGTCATTCGGGCTCGCGCTGGGGCTCGCGGGGTGGCTGGTGCTGACCACATCGACGACAAGCCTGGTGGTGCCCATCCTGAGTCTCACCGGACGCGACCCCGCGTGGTTGTTTCCGCTCATCGACATGGCAGCAGCGTGGTGGGCTCCCTATGCCACTCGCATAGTGCCGGGCGTGCTGGCGCTGGTGCTGGCCTGGCGCTGGGCAGGGCAAGGCCGATGGGTTCCCTCGCTGCTGGTTGCGGGATTCCTGGTTCCGCAGGTCGCCGCGCTGGGGCGGCAACTGGTGCCAGGCCTGCCAGACATGAGTGACACTGGTGCCCTCGCCGCGTGGCTAGTGCTGGCACTGCTCATCACCACAGCGTGGTGTGCATCGAGGAACCCGATCCAGGGGGCACCACTTCGGTGGCTCCTGACCGCTGCGGCGATACTCGCGATCTACGAGCTGCGCCACATACTCGACAATCCCCTTGGGCTACTGGTTGGTTTCTCCTCCAGCGCGGTGGTGCTGTTCGGATTGCTGTGGCGCGCGGTGACTGACGGGGAGTTCACTCGCGGCACCAGCCGATGGCTGCCCACCACGTCCAGGGTGTTTCTCTACCTCGCCAACTTCGTGCTGGCGTTCACCGTTCTCGCGGTCAGCACCATCTCCGGCAGCTACTCCACGGTAGACGTCGCCACCTGGGAGGATCTGGGCGACAGCGCGTTCGCGCCGACCCTGCTGGTTACCGCGGTGCTGGCTGCCTTGGCGAGCGCTGTGCTAGAGGCCCGCGATCAGGCCGGCGGTCAGTTCATTCAGCGACGAGATCACGCACACGTCGGTTAGCAGCTCCTGGCCTGGTGCCTGGAACCGTGGCGGGATCGACACGACCGCCATGCCCGCGGCCTGCGCCGACCGAATCCCGTTGGCCGAATCTTCCACCACCACGCACCGGCCCGGATCGACCTTGAGTAACTCGGCGGCACGCAGATACCCCGCCGGATCGGGCTTACCCAGCCCCACCTCCTCAGTGGACACCGTGGCCGCGAAGACTCCCTGCAGCCCGAGCGCGGAGACTGCCGCCTCAATCAGCACCCGAGGTGAGGAGGAGTTGATGGCCACCGGAGATAGCTGCGCCATCCGATGAACCGCGGCCACCGCCCCAGGCAGCACTGCGACTCCCCGTCGATGATGCTCGACCATCTTCTCGATCGTTGCCTGCGCGACCTCGGGCGCAGGCATGGGGATCCCGACGACATCGGCCAGGTGCGCGCTCCACTCCTGGGTGCTCATGCCCATCATCGCCCGGGTCCAGGACTCATCCCAGGCGATCTGAGCATCGGTGGCCAATTCACGCCGCACGAGATCCCACACTTCCTCGCTGTCGATGAGAGTGCCGTCCAGGTCAAATATCACCGCTGCAGCGTCCACCGTGCCTCCCTGTTGAATCCGTCGAGCCCTAGTCTCTCAGGTCCTGCACCGGGCCTACTCACCGGCTCAACGCTGCGGCAGCCGCCAGCCCGCCGGTTCCGCGGCCACGAGCCACCCGAGCTCGACGAGTTCCTCGGCGGCGGCCAGACACTCCATGACGCTCAGCCCGGTCCGCTGGGACAACTCCGCCGAACTGACCTGTTCCCGGGCCCCGATGGCTTCTCGGACAGCCACCAGTGGTGGCCGCAGCCTGTCGAGGGGAACCTCAGGCCCACGCAGCGGCAGCTCTGCGTGCCCATCCAGTGGGCCGATGAGCGCATTGACCTCAGCGGCGGAGGCCACCAGGGTGGCCTCCCCATCACGGATGAGGCGGTGCGGGGTGGTAGAAAGCGATGATGTGATCGGCCCGGGCACCGCGAGCACTGGGCGGCCCAGCGAGGCTGCCCAGGCGACTGTGTTGCGCGCCCCGGAACGCGCTGCCCCCTCGACGATCACCACGGCATCACACAGCGCAGCGATGAGCCGGTTGCGGGCCAGGAACGCTGCTTTCCGTGGTGCCGTACCCGGTGGAGCCTCGGATAGCGCTGCCCCGGACTGCAGGATCTGGCGCAACAGACCCGCATGAGCGGCCGGATAAGGCGTGTCCACCGCGTTGGCGAGCACCGCAACAGTGGGGCGACCTGCGGTCAGCGTTCCGCGGTGGGCTGCCGCGTCAATTCCGAACGCCATCCCGGACACTATTGTCCGCCCGGCCACGGCAAGGTCATAGGCGAAGTGGGAGGCGGCGTGCTCGCCGTAGGCAGACGATGCCCGGGCCCCGACGATCCCGACCGCTCTGCCCCTGGGGAGTGTGCCTCGCACCCATACCCCCACCGGGCTGGCGCCTCGCTCGGCCAGTAGCCCTCGATCCAGGTCGTCGAGGCGCTCGGGCCACCCCTCGTCACCGGGTATCTGGAATCTCGCACCGCAGGCCTTGGTGGCCGCGCGTAGCGCGGCGATGTCGATGCCGCGCGCTCGGCGCCCCCAGGCTGTCGATTCCCCCATCGATCGCACATCGGCCCACACTTGGCGGGCCCCGTACTCGGCGATGAGGGAGCCGAGCTGGCGGCTGCCCATCGGGTGCAGTGCGGCCAAGGCCATGCGTGCTTCACGTTCGGTGGTCACGCCGCGACTCCCGTCACTTCGCCGAGCCGCATCGCCATGGCGGCCCGCAGGTGGGTTGTAGTGGGTCGATCGACGGCGGCAAGGTCAGCGATTGTCCACGCCAGCCGCAGGACCTTATCCACGCCGCGGATACTCAACGCTCCGCGACTGACCGCGCGTTCCAGGATGTGGATTCCCTCGGGCAGCGGCAGATCGCGACGCAGGTAGCGTCCGGGAACTTCCCCGTTAGCCACCCACGGGGTCTGCCTGAGCCTGGCTGCTTGCCTGGCTCGCACATCGATCACCCGCTGTTTGACCACCACGCTGGGTTCGCCAGGTTCACCGTCACCCACGAAGGCTCGAGGCAACCCAAGCATCTGATGACGGATGTCGATCCGATCCAGGATCGGGCCGCTGAGCCGTTCCTGGTATCGACGCACCGTTGACGCGGCGCAGCGGCATTCGGCGCCCGCCACGCCGTGGTAGCCGCAGGGGCATGGGTTGGCGCTGAGCACCAGCTGGAACCGAGCGGGATAGCTGACTTGATGCGCCGAGCGGGCGATGGTGACGCTGCCCTTCTCCAAGGGGGTCCGCAGCGCATCGATCAGGCGGCTGCCGAATTCTGGCGCCTCGTCCAGGAACAACACACCACGGTGGGCCAGCGAGATGGCGCCGGGTCGGATGTCGCGGCTGCCGCCCCCCACGAGACTGGCCATCGTGGCGCTGTGATGCGGCGATGAGTAAGGCGGCCGGTGCAGCAGCTGTCCCCCTAGCTCAACTCCGGCCAGCGAGTGGATGGCAGAGACCTCCACCGCCTCCTCGCCCATGAGATCCGGGAGAATGCCAGGGAGTCTGGAGGCCAACATCGTTTTGCCGACCCCAGGCGCGCCGTGGAGGTAGATGTGGTGGCGGCCGGCCGCGGCGACCTCCAGCGCCCATTTGCCGTCGGCGTGGCCCTGCACATCAGCCAGGTCACAGTCGGCTGCCGGGTCGTCGTCAGGCGGTTGCTCCGGCGAGCAGGCATGCAGTACCGGACGGCCGTGGAGCACCTCGACGACGTCTGCGAGATCCGCCACCGGCCACACCGTGAGACCGGGAACCAACGACGCCTCGGCGGCCTGACGGTGCGGGACTATCGCCGAGTCGAACCCGGCATTGGACGCTGCCATGAGCGCGGGCAGGATGCCGCGCGCCGAACGCACCTGGCCCTTGAGGCCCAACTCCCCCAGGAAGACATGTCGGTGCAGCGTTTCGGCGGGAACAGTCTCCTGCGCACCCAATACAGCTCCCGCGATCGCCAGATCGTAGTGTGAGCCGTTCTTCGGGAGAGTCGCCGGTGACAGATGGATCGTCAACAGGTGCGACGGCCAGCCGAATCCGGCCGCCGAGACCGCTGCCTTCACCCGGTCCTTCGCCTCGTGCAGCGCGCCATCCGGCAACCCGACAAGCACTGTTCTGGGGAGTCCGCTGCCGATGTGGGCTTCCACCTCGACCGGTGCCCCAGATATCCCCGCCAGAGCCACCGACCAGGCCGCCGCCGTTACCACTGCTCGATCCCCTGAACGTGGGTCCAGCTGAGGCTACCGCGCCGGGGCATCACCACGCCCACGGCGTCGATGCGCAGGTCTGCCCCTGGCTCGCTGTGCTCCCGGAGCCAGCGCACCGCGAGGCCGCGCAATTTCGCCACCTTGCGCCGGGTAATTGCTTCCAGGGGACTGCCGTAGCCAAGCCCCGAACGGCATTTCACCTCCACCACGACCAGGACACCGTCGGGATCCCGAGCCACTATGTCGAGTTCACCCTCCGGGCATCGCCAATTGCGCGCGAGGATCTCCCAGCCCCTGACAGCCAGCTGATCCGCGACGAACTGCTCGCCGCGACGTCCCAGCCGGTGCGCTGCTGTGGTGACTGCCATACGACCACCTCCACAGCCACTGTGGGGCGAAACGACCTGGCCGAACCGTTATCCACAGCGCGGGCGCGCATCACGCGGCGCAAGGCTGCCGCGATAGTGATCCCGCGCCAGCCGGTGATACCGAGCGACTAGCGGTCCTCGGGCACCTGGAGGTCGGAGTGAGCGATTTCTTCGATGGAGACATCGCGGAATGTCAGTACCTTGGCAGACTTCACGAAGCGGGCCGGCCGGTACATATCCCAGACCCAGGCATCACCCATGGATACCTCGTAGTAGATATCGCCGCCCTCAGTCCTGACCTTCAGGTCCACGGCGTTGCACAGGTAGAAGCGGCGCTCGGTCTCAACGGCGTAGGTGAAGATACCGACGACGTCCTTGTATTCGTGGTACAGGTCGAGTTCAAGCTTGCTCTCGTATGCCTCAAGATCTTCCGCGCTCATGGTTGTTCCATTCTACCGCCCAGCGGCAGCTCGCTCACGGACCGCCGCGGCCGCCTGCACCACCGGCTCGAAGCGCCACCGGTGGATCGGCGAGGGACCTAGTTCGTTGAGCGCGGCACGATGGGCGGCGGTGCAATATCCCTTGTGGCCCGCGAGACCGTAGCCCGGATATTCTCGGTCAAGCTCCACCATGGCGCGATCGCGTGAGACTTTCGCAACGATGGAGGCGGCGCTGACACATGCGGCGACCTTGTCGCCTTTCCACACCCCCAGGCCGGGCAGGCCGAGGCCGTCGACGGGGACTCCATCGGTCAGCGCGAAGGCAGGAGTGACGCTCAGCCGGGCGATCGCCCGGCGTAGCCCCTGAATGTCGGCCTCGTGCATGCCAAGCTGGTCGCATTCGGGGGCCGCGACGAACACGCACGACCACGCCACAGCGCGATCCCGGATCCGGCCAAAGAGCCGGTCGCGCTCCGCGGCCGACAGGTCTTTGGAATCGTCAAGGCCGCGGATGGGCCGATCCGGGTCGAGGATCACTGCGGCGGCGACCAGGGGTCCCGCGCACGCGCCTCGTCCGGCCTCATCGGCACCGGCCACGGGAGCCAGCCCTGCCTTGGCCAGCGCACGCTCGTAACCGTAGGGTCCGGGCCCGGGCCTGATCATCAGCAGCCCGGGCTGGCCTCGTTGATGACTGCCTCCTCAGGGGCCGGTTCCGTTGGATCCGGAACGGAGGCGAAGGTCTCGGGCACCGTAAAGGTGGCGGCTCGCGAGAGTGGAGCGACGATGGCCACGGTGGCGCCCACCACGTTTTCCACCGGTACGAAAGCTGCCGAGCCCGGGGGGCCGGTGTCGCTGATCTGGGTCAATCTGCAGCGCGAGTCAGCCGATTGATTGCGATGGTCCCCCATGACGAAGATGTGCCCCTCGGGAACGATGATGTCGAAGGGGACGGTTGCGGGTGAGACCTGCACGCCATCCTCGGTGTAGAGGTAGGCGCGTTCGTCAAGTTCCACGCCATTGACCACGATGTTCCCGCCGTCGGAGCAGCAGGTGACATGATCCCCTGGCATCCCGATCACCCGTTTGATGAGGTGCTCGTTGCGGCTGTTAGGCAGCACGCCCAGGAACTCAAGTGCCCGGACCACCGGATCGGTTTGCGGCGGCGGTTCCTGCAGCCAGTTGCCCGGGTCCGCGAAGACGACGACATCGCCTCGTTGGAAGCCACCGAATTTGGCCACCATCACCCGGTCATCGACCTGGAGGGTGTTCTCCATGCTGCCGCTGGGGATGACGAACATTTGGCCCACAAACATCCGCAGCAGCGTCGAGATGATGACTGCGCCCACCACGATGATGACTGCCTCGCCGAGCAGACCCAATGCCCGGCGAGGCAGGGACGCGCGGGTGGGCTCAGCCGGTGTGGGTTCTTGTGGCGGCTCTTGGGTGTCCACGAAGGATCAAGATCGCCGAGTTAGACGCGCTTCTCGCGGATCTTGGCGGCCTTACCGCGCAGGCCGCGCAGGTAGTAGAGCTTGGCGCGACGCACCGCACCCCGGCGATCCACCTCGATCTTGTCGATGATCGGGCTGTGCAGCGGGAAGGTGCGCTCCACGCCGGTGCCGAAGCTGACCTTGCGAACCGTGAAGGTTTCTTGCAGGCCCCCGCCCACGCGGGCGATCACGACGCCGGCGAAAACCTGGACGCGGCTGCGGTTGCCTTCTACGACCTTGACGTGCACCTTGACGCTATCGCCGGGGCGGAAGTCCGGGATGTCATCGCGCAGCGACTGCTGGTCAAGTGCCTGAATGAGCTGGTTTGTCATGGTCATCCTCGTCAGTGCCACAGGTCACCGCGGTTAAAAATCGTGCCACCCAGACACAGACGATCCCCCCGTGGCAGGAGCTGCATGAGCGTGGTTCGCCGGAATTGGCGACAGCTAAGCAGTATGCCACAGGGGGACCTGCGGAAAGAAACTCGGGCCTACTTGCCATCCCCCTTGAACAGGGAGCGGATCAGTTGCCGGTTGAGAGTGGAGATGGACTCCAGTGGGATGCCCTTCGGGCACACTGCAGCACACTCGCCGATGTTCGTGCAGTTGCCGAAGCCCTCAGCATCGTGTTGAGCCACCATCGACTTCACCCGGCGATACTGCTCCGGCTTGCCCTGCGGGAGCATCGCGAGGTGGGTGATCTTCGCTGAGGTGAACAGCATCGCCGAGCTATTCGGGCACGCCGCCACGCACGCACCACAACCGATGCACGTGGCGTTGTCGAAGGCGACGTCGGCCTGCAGCTTGGGCGCCGGGGTCGCGTGCGCGTCCGGAGCCGCACCGGTGTTGGAGGAGACATACCCCCCCGCAGCGATGATCCTGTCAAAGGCGGTGCGGTCAACCGCGAGGTCCTTGATGACGGGGAACGCGCCAGCCTGCCAGGGTTCGATGTCGATGGTCGCACCATCGGCGAACGAGCGCATGTGCAGCTGACATGTGGTGGTCGGGGACGGGCCATGGGCCTGACCGTTGATGACGACGCCGCACATGCCGCAGATGCCCTCGCGGCAGTCGTGGTCGAACGCCACCGGCTCCTTGTTCTCCGCGGTCAGTTGCTCGTTGAGCAGGTCGAGCATCTCCAGGAAGGACATGTCCTCAGACACGCCGTCGAGGTCGTACTCGACCATCCGGCCGGCCGCGTTCGGACCGGCCTGCCGCCAGATACGTAGCTTCAGCTTCACTTGTAGCTCCGTTGCTTGAGTTCGATGGCCTTGTAGTTGAGTGGCTCACGGTGGAGCGTCGGCGTGCCGCCCTCGCCGCCCCACTCCCAGGCCGCGACGTAGAGGAACTGATCGTCGTGTCGCAGCGCCTCGCCTTCCTCGGTCTGGGATTCTGAGCGGAAGTGACCGCCGCAGGATTCGCGGCGATGCAAGGCGTCGATGGCCATCAGCTCTCCGAGTTCGAAGAAGTCGGCGACGCGGCCAGCACGCTCCAGCGCCTGGTTGAAGTCCTCGTTGACGCCGGTGACCCGGACGTTGGACCAGAACTCCTCACGCAGGGCACGGATGAGGTCGATGGCCTTCGTGAGCCCAGCCTCGTTGCGGTCCATGCCCACGTACTCCCACATGATCTGGCCCAGTTCCTTGTGGAATGAGTCGACCGAGCGGGAGCCGTTGATACTTAGGAGCTTCTCGATGCGCCCGGTAGCGGTGGATACAGCCTCAATGACGGCCGGGTGCTCCTCGGACAGCTTGTCGAATGGGGCATCGGCGAGGTAGTCGTTGATCGTGTTCGGCAAGACAAAGTAGCCGTCGGCCAGACCCTGCATCAGAGCCGAAGCGCCTAGCCGGTTGGCACCGTGATCGGAGAAGTTTGCCTCGCCGGTGACGTACAAGCCGGGAATGTTCGATTGCAGGTCATAATCGACCCACAGGCCGCCCATTGTGTAGTGCACCGCAGGGTAGATGCGCATCGGCGTCTGATAGGGGTTCTCCCCCGTGATCTGCTGATACATATCGAACAGGTTTCCGTACTTCGCCGCCACGGCTGGTTGCCCGAGACGGGCGATGGCGTCGGAGAAATCAAGATAGACACCGCGGCGCACCTGAACTGGATTGCCCTGGGAGTCCTTCTCGGTGATGGCCGGGCCAACGCCACGCCCCTCATCGCACATATTCTTGGCCTGCCGGGAGGCGATGTCGCGCGGAACCAGGTTACCGAAGGACGGATAGATGCGCTCCAAATAGTAGTCGCGGTCGGCCTCGGCGATCTGCCGTGGATCCTTCCCGCAGTCCTCCGCCTGCTTCGGCACCCAAAT
Source organism: Arachnia sp. (assembly GCA_047972985.1). Lineage (GTDB taxonomy): Bacteria > Actinomycetota > Actinomycetes > Propionibacteriales > Propionibacteriaceae > Arachnia. Next base: position 9,010 of record JBKEBG010000006.1, on the reverse strand, counting down.
GCGGCCGTCGTTTCGCAGCGACTCGCTCATCAGCGTCAGCTTGGACTGGGTATCGCCGTGCACCGGGATACACGTGGGATGGATCTGCGTGAAGCAAGGGTTACCGAAGTAGGCACCCTTGCGATGTGCCCGCCAACCGGCCGTGACGTTCGAGCCCATGGCGTTGGTGGACAGGAAGAACACGTTGCCGTACCCGCCGGTCGCGAGCACGACGGCGTCGGCGGTCCAGCTCTCGATCTTGCCGTTGACCATGTTGCGGGTCACGATGCCGCGAGCCCGGCCGTCGACGACGATCAACTCGATCATCTCGTGGCGGGAATACATCTTGACAGTACCTGCGGCGATCTGGCGCTCCAACTGCTGATAGACCCCGATCAACAGCTGCTGACCTGTCTGGCCGCGGGCGTAGAAGGTGCGCTGCACCTGCACGCCGCCAAACGATCGGGTGTCGAGCAGTCCACCGTATTCGCGGGCGAAGGGCACGCCCTGGGCCACGCACTGATCGATGATATTTCCGGAGACCGCGGCGAGCCGGTAGACGTTTGTCTCGCGGGCGCGGTAATCGCCGCCCTTGACCGTGTCGTAGAACAGCCGGTACACCGAGTCGTTGTCGTTGCGGTAATTCTTCGCGGCGTTAATGCCACCCTGAGCAGCGATCGAGTGGGCACGACGCGGGCTGTCCTGGTAACAGAAATTGAGGACGTTGTAGCCGGCCTCACCCAGCGTGGCGGCAGCTGCGCCCCCCGCCAGCCCGGTCCCGACGATAATGATGTTGAGTTTGCGCCGGTTGGCCGGGTTGACCAGGCGAGCCTGGAACTGCCGGGTGGGCCACACCTGGTCAATCTCAACCTCTGGCGCCTTGTGGTCGGCGATGTCGGCGCCGTCAAAGTAGTATGCGGAAGCGGTGGGAGCTTTCGTCGTGGTCATGCGATCCCCAATCCAAACAGCACGCCGAGCGGCATGATCATGAATCCGGCGTAGAGCACCACCGCCACACCGATTGCCAGCCAGTTGAGCCACTTGCGCGACGTCGGCGACACGTTGGCACCCAGGGTGGTGAACGCGCTCCAGAAACCATGCCGGACGTGCATACACACGATGAAGATCAGCACCGCGTACAGCAGCACCATCCACCATTGGCTGAAGGAACCCAGGACCATGTCATAGGGGCTGTCAGAGTATTCAAAGCCCGGGCGCACCCACTTTACGGTGAATTGGAGCAGGTGGAAGATCAAGAAGCCCAGCACGATGACGCCGCCCCAGCGCATGGTGCGCGCCGAGTAGGTGGCTACCTGGGTCTTCTTGTTCTGATATCCCGAACCGCGGAGCTGAATCGTGGCCCGCGACAGGGACGCCGCCGACCAGATGTGGAGCACGACGGCCAGAAGCAAGAAGGACCTGAATACCCAGATGAAGGTTCCCTTGGGAAGGATCGGGTACAGGATGTCGCCCTTGAGCCAGTGCGCGTGATGATCAAAGGCTTCAGCGCCTGAGAACATTTTGAGGTTGCCGTACATGTGCATCAGCAGGAAGCCGATCATGATCAGTCCGGTGACGGCCATGATGGCCTTCTTCACGACTGACGACCGCACCGCCCGCTGATGGATGGTGAGAGAACTAGCCACGGGCGTCACTCTATCGGAGCACCCCGCCAAGTACCGGCGGGGGGTGGGATTGAGAGCAGTGTGTCGCTACTGGGCCAACAAATCCGGACGACGCTGTCTGGTTCGGTCTTCGGCCTGGTCACGGCGCCACTCGGCGATGGCGCCATGGTTGCCGCTCAGCAGCACCTCAGGTACGGTGCGCTCGCGCCACACGGGGGGCTTTGTGTAGCTCGGATACTCCAGCAAGTGGTCGTTGCCTGCGGCGTGTGATTCCTCCCGCAGCGAGTCAGGATTTCCCACCACGCCCGGGATCAACCGGACCACTGCCTCCACCATCGCCAGGGCCGCTACCTCGCCCCCGTTGAGGACATAGTCACCGAGGCTGAACTCCAACAGCTCATAGCGTTCGGCGCAATGATCGAGCACCCGCTGATCGATGCCCTCGTATCGGCCACAGGCGACCACTAGACGCTGCCTGCCGGCCAGGGATTGTGCGTGCGCCTGCGTGAACGGGATTCCAGCCGGCGTGGGCACGATGACTGTCATGGGCCGCGGGTCCTGCGCCTCAAGAGCGTCGAGGGCCTCACCCCAGGGCTCGGGCTTCATCACCATTCCCGCTCCCCCGCCATAGGGGGTGTCGTCGGTGGTGTGATGCCGGTCGTGGGTCCACCACCGAAGATCGTGGACCCCCAGCCCGACGAGCCCGGCGTCGATGGCTTTACCAACAAGCGACAGCCGCAGCGGCGCCAAGTACTCCGGAAAGATCGTGACGATATCGATCCTCATGCGAGGTCGTCCAGCAACCCGGGAACATCTGCCAAGGTCACAGTGCCCGCCGCCAGATCCACGGTTGGCACCAGGTCACGCACAAATGGCACCAGGCGCTGCGTGCCGTGCGCGTCGATCTCCAGCAGGTCCTGCGCTGGGAAGTGCACGACGGCGGTGATGGTTCCCGCATTTCGGCCAGCGTGGTCGAGCACCCTCACCCCGATGAGTTGACGGTCGTAGTATTCGTCGTCGCGCGCCGGAGCTTCGTCGGGATCGACCCGCGCCCACAAGGTCTGCCCCCGCAACTCCTCGACGGCGGTGCGCTCGGCGATGGCCGCGAAGGAAACGATCCAGCGGCTGCCTTGGCGCCGCCCGGAGCCGATCACGAGTTCGCGGCCAGACTCCAGCCGAACCACAGCACCCGGCGCGAAGCGGCGCTCGGGTTCGTCGGTGCGCACCTCGACCACCACATCGCCGCGGATGCCGTGGGCCCGCCCGAGGACCCCGACGACTACGTCAATTCCGGCGCCCACGGGGCCGGTCGACATCGACGAAGTCCACCCGGATCTGCTCGTTACCGGCGAGTGCTCCAACCACTGTGCGCAGCGCCTGCGCAGTCTTGCCCTGGCGTCCGATGACCTTGCCGATATCCTCGGGATGCACCCGGACCTCCAGTAGGCGACCGCGCCGCAGGTCCTTGTCGCGCACGCGCACCTCGTCGGGGTGGCTCACGATGCCTGCGACGAGGTGCTCAAGTGCGTCGGCGAGCATGCTCAGGCCTCGTCAGCCTCGGCGGGAGTCTCCTCCGCGGCCTTGGCAGCGTCTGCGGGCTCCTCGGCAGGCTTCTTCTTGGCCTTGGAGATGGCTGGTGCGGTGGCTCCGCTGTCCTCGGCGAGCGCCTTGGCGAACTCGGCCTCGCGGTCGCGTCGCTCCGGCTGCGGATCAATGCCCGAGGGCTCATCGGAACCGGTGAACTTCTGCCAATCGCCGGAGCGCTTCAGCAGGGCAACGACGGCCTCAGTGGGTTGAGCGCCGACCGAGAGCCAGTACTGGGCACGCTCGGAGTTGATCTGGATCACCGACGGATCATTCTTGGGGTGGTAGAGGCCGATCTCTTCAATCGCCTTGCCGTCCCGCTTGGTGCGGGAATCCATGACGACGATGCGGTAGTGGGGCGAGCGGATCTTGCCGAGCCGCTTGAGCCGAATCTTGGTGGCCACGGGTGTGGTGTCTCCTGTTGGTCCTGGCCTGCGTTGCAGACACATCAAGGGTGGCCATCGTGAGAGCGTGTGGGTTGCGCTCCCGCCCGGCCGGGTTCTGTGGTCGATGCCGGGATAGAGGGCTCCGGCAACGAGTGCATCGGCCATTGTGCCAGACGGGCCACCCACCGCTGAAATTTGGTCTCGCCGGATGGGGCACGATGGGAGTGTGATGCAGGTTTCTGAGGATGAATTCGAGTCACTGGTCGACCAGGCCCTGCGGGAGCTGCCCGATGAGTTGGCTGAAGGGCTGGACAACCTGATTTTCGTCGTGGAGGACGAACCCGACGATGGATCCGAGTCGTTGGGGTGGTATGAGGGAACCGCGCTGACCGATCGGGATACCTACGGCTATGGGGAGCTACCCGACCGGATCGTATTGTTCCGCGGTCCGCTCGCGCGCATGTGCCATGACGCCGATGAACTCCGCGAGGAGATCTCGGTGACTCTCCTGCACGAGATCGGGCACTACCACGGAATCGAGGAGGACCGGCTGCACGAACTCGGCTGGGGCTGAGTTCGTGCAGCCAGCCCATCGACCGGCCCGAGCTGGGTTCGATGTCTGGCCACCTCCAGGCTTCGGTCGATGAGTCTGGCTACCGACGGCGCCGCGGCACCTGTGGTGGCTACCGGCCACACACCGCAGTGAGGTCCCCCGCGAAGGTTAGCGGCTGACTCGTGCCACAAAAGTCCTGGCTGACCGTCAACGCCCCGCCTTCGAGCGCCGCGGCGGGAAGTGAGGCCCCGGCCGCTCTATCGACACCGAGCATGGACAAGAAGCCCGTCGGTGGCAGCACCGTCTCGACCACTGTGTCGTCGGGGTCCAGCCCCGAGGATTCAGCCGCCGAGCGGAAGAACTCGTCACGGCCCATCACTGCGTCGATGAGCCCCAGCCGCTGCGCATCCTCGTTGGAGAATAGCCCGGCGCCCATTTCGTTCACGATGGTCTCGCGGGGAATCTCACGGTGGGTCTCCATGTGGGTCACGAACAGCTCGTATTCGGAGTCGACCAGGTTCTGGAGCATCTGATGCTCCGCTTCGGTCATGTCCCGGTAGGGGTTCCCGACGTCCTTTCCAGTGCCGGCGGTGATGGAGGACTCAGTGATGCCGCCGGTGGTCGTCACACCGGGCTCAAGCATTGTGGATCCGATGGCTACCGGATCCGTGTAACGAGCGAAGGGCCCGACGATGACGCCGATCGAGCCGACGGTGGATCCGTAGTCGGCCACGATCTGATCCGCGGGCGCTGTCGCGTAAACGCCTCCCGAAGCAGACATGCCCTCGACGTGCACGAAGACCTTGTTACCGGTGCGTTCCTGGTACCGAATCACGGCGTCGGCTATCGCCTTGGACCCGACGACCGAGCCGCCCGGGGTGTTCACGAGCAGGACGACACCGGCTGCGTCCTCGGCGGTCAGTTCGTCGAGCATTTCTGCCACCTCATACCCGTAGGTGCCCGCCGCCAACAGGGATCCCTCAGAGGGATCAGCCATGATGCCCCCGGAGATGGAGATGGCGCGCAGCTTTCCCGAGGCATCCGGGTTTCCCCAGATGGGTGAGGTGACAGTGCTGGCTCCCGCCAGATTGCTCATCGAGGCCAGACTCATCGATAGGGCGATGAGCGAGAAGATGCCTGTCACGACACCCACGACCACCACCATCGCGGTCAGCCCCAGCCCCAGCCCGGCCCCCTGACCGAAGCCTCGTTTGAATGGCGAGGGCGGCTTGGCCGCCCACCGGGGTGGCGCGAAGGCCGTTTGGGGCGGCGGAAGTGGAGTATCGGGCGGCGGGGTCGCGGGGGTGGGGTCTGCGGCGGGAGTCGCGTCGTTCATCACATGGCCTTCCAGTAGGAGATGATTTCAGTGAATCAGCGCGGCGGCGCAATTCGGCCGATTCATTCGACTTTTCCACCCCCCGGCACACCCAGATCAACCGGGTGTCGCAGCCTGCCTCATCCGATCGGATGACCCCGCAGCAGCTTCGTGGCGGGATGACGCAGCGCCTCAAGGTTCTCGCGTGGATCGCTGTCACACACGATGAGATCCGCGCTGGCCCCAGGAGAGAGGTTGTCTCCGCCGAGCCAGGTCCGTCCCCGCCAGCTGGCTGCGCCGATCGCGAACTCTGGGCCACCGATCATGGCAAGTTCGGCGATCTCGTCGTGGACCCTTCCGTGGGCGACTACGGTGCCGGCATCGGTGCCGCAGTACACGTTGATCCCGGCGTCGATTGCCTTTCCGATGGTGTCTCGGCGGCGCGCATGTAGCGCCATTATGTGCTCGGCGTAGCGCGGGAACTTCTCGCTGCCTTGCGCCGCATAGGTGGGGAAATTGGCCAGATTGATCATTGTCGGCACCAATGCCACACCTCGCTCGGCCATGACGGAGATGACATCGTCGGACATGCCGGTGCCGTGCTCAACGCAGTCAACCCCCGCCGCCACCAGTTCGGCCACCGAGCGCTCGTCGAAGCAGTGGGCGGTGACCCTGGCCCCTTCTTCGTGGGCAGCTTGGATGGCTTGGGCGGCGATATCGGTGGGCCACAGCGGGGCGAGGTCCCCGACGGCCCGATCGATCCAGTCCCCGACGAGTTTGACCCAGCCATCACCGCAGCGGGCCTCGTGGCGTACCTGCTGCTCCAACCGCTCGGGATCGACCTCGGCGGCAGCGAAGCGGATGTAGCGCTTCGGGCGGGCGATGTGACGGCCGGCCCGAATCAGGCGAGGTAGGTCGCTGCGTTCCTGCACGAAACGGGTGTCGGCGGGAGAGCCGCAGTCGCGGATCATCATCACGCCGGCGGCGAGGTCGCTCTGCGCCTGAGCCACTATGTCGGCATCCGAGGTTGCCCCCTGTGGCCCGAGCCCGATGTGGCAGTGGGCGTCGATGAGGCCCGGGAGCACGTAGCAGTCCTCAGCGATCGTCTCGGCACGATCGACGGGGCCGTCCACGATGCGCCCATCTGCTATCCACAACTCTCGTGGTTCGGTCTGCGGCAGTACTGTCCCGGTGAGTCGGTAGGGGCCGGTGCCAGGCGTGCTCGTCATAGGGCGATGCTAGTGCGTCGCCGATGGCACTCAGGCAGGGGCCCCCAGGGTGGAGCCGGGCCGCGGGGACGGCTGGCCCCCGGCGGCCTCGCGGCGGGCCCTACGACTTCTTCTTGGTCTCCTCGAACATCTTGGCCAAATCGGGCGGAAGCTGAAACTCGTCCATGGTCTGTGGTGTCGCCTTCGCCGGGCGGATCCCCGCGGCGCGGTCAGCCTCTTGCTGCTTGCGCTTGAGCGGGTTGCCCGACACCTTGCTGCGGCTCTTGGACTTCTTTGACTGCTGCCGCTTGGCTGCCCTGGCACCACCACCCCCCGGCATACCGGGCATACCGGGCATGCCGCCGGGCATCCCGCCGACCATGGATCCGGCCATCTTCTCCATCATCTTGCGAGCCTCGACGAAGCGATTCACCAGGTGATTCACATCAGAGACCTGAACCCCGGCTCCCTTGGCGATGCGGGATCGCCGCGAACCGTTGAGGATGGCGACGTCGTCGCGCTCAGCGGGGGTCATCGAGTTGATGATCGCTTCGATGCGATCGATCTCCTTCTCGTCGACGTCGGCGATCTGATCCTTGAACTGGCCCGCGTTCGGCAGCATGTCAAGGATCTTCGTCAGCGGCCCCAGCTTGCGCAGCTGCTGCATCTGGGACAAGAAATCGGCCAAGCCGAACTGATTCTTGCCCATCAACTTCTCGGCGGCTGCCCGCGACTGCTCGGCGTCGAAAGTCTTCTCCGCCTGCTCGATGAGGGTCAGAACGTCGCCCATCCCGAGGATGCGGCTGGCCATGCGATCCGGGTGGAAGGCGTCAAAGTCTCCCAAAGCCTCGCCGTTGGAGGCGAACATGATGGGCTTACCCAGGACCTGGGCGATCGACAGGGCTGCGCCACCGCGGGCATCCCCGTCGAGCTTGGTCAGCACGACACCGTCGACACCGATCGCCTCGTCGAAGGCCTTGGCCGTGTTGACGGCGTCCTGACCGATCATGGCGTCGACGACGAAGAGCACCTCATCGGGGCTAACGGCCGCCTTGATGTCGGCGGCCTGCTGCATCAGTATCTCGTCGATGCCGAGGCGACCTGCGGTGTCCACGATGACCACGTCGTAGAGGCGGCGGTTGGCGTGCTCGATGGCACGCTTGGCCACCTCCACCGGGTCTCCGATGCCATTGCCTGGTTCGGGGGCAAACACGTGGACTCCGGCGCGCTCACCCACGACCTGCAGCTGGTTGACCGCGTTGGGCCGCTGCAGGTCCGCTGCGACGAGCAGTGGGGCGTGCTTCTCGCCGCGCAGCCACCTCGCCAGCTTGCCTGCCAGAGTGGTCTTGCCCGCCCCCTGCAGGCCCGCGAGCAGGATGACCGTGGGTGGGTGTTTGCTGAACCGGATCGGCCGGGACTCGCCGCCGAGGATGGTGACAAGTTCCTCGTTAACGATCTTGATGATCTGCTGGCTCGGATTGAGGGCCTTGGAGACTTCAGAACCGAGGCAGCGCTGCTTGACAGACGCGACGAAGGATTTGACCACTGAGAGGTTGACGTCAGCCTCAAGCAGGGCGATGCGGATCTCGCGCATCGTGGCGTCAATGTCAGCTTCGGTCAGCCGCCCCTTGGAGCGAAGCCCCTTGAAGACGTCCGCGAGCCGATCGGAGAGCGTGTTGAACACAAGCAGTCCTAGCGAAGTAGGCGTCGGATGATCCGGACCAGGATACCGCGCCTGCCATGCCCGCTGGCCGGCTACTCCCCGAGAATGCCCGCGACGAATCCCTCGGCGTCGAACGGGGCGAGATCGTCGACCCCCTCACCGAGCCCGATCAGCTTGACCGGGACCCTGAGCTCGCGCTGTACCTGGACCACGATGCCGCCCTTGGCCGAGCCGTCGAGTTTGGTCAGCACGATGCCTGTGACGTCAACGACCTCGGCGAAGATCCGGGCCTGGGTCATCCCGTTTTGCCCGGTGGTGGCATCCAGCACCAGCAGGACCTCGCTGACCGGGGCCTGTTTCTCGATGACCCGCTTGATCTTGCCGAGTTCATCCATGAGGCCCGTCTTGGTATGGAGACGACCGGCTGTGTCGATGATCGCCACGTCAATGCCCTGGCTCGCGGCCTGGCTGACAGCTTCGAAGGCCACCGACGCCGGATCCGCGCCCTCGTCCCGGCGCACTGTGGCGGCACCGACCCGGTCCCCCCAGGTGGTGAGCTGCTCCGCGGCGGCGGCGCGGAAGGTGTCGGCAGCGCCCAAGAGGACAGTGTGGTCGTCGGCCACCAGCACCCGGGCAAGTTTGCCGACTGTGGTGGTCTTCCCGGTTCCGTTGACCCCCACCACGAGCACGACGGCGG
>JBKEBG010000111.1:0-9969 GCA_047972985.1 Arachnia sp. | reverse complement strand
CATTGAGGGATGCACCGCCGGGCTCGCGCTGATCATCGCCCTGCAGCAAGTGCCGCTGGCCCTCGACGCCCCCGCGCATGCCGGTGAGAAGACCATCCTGGCCGCAGTGGACGCCGTCGCCGCCGCCGACTGGTCCAGGGCCTGGCTACCGCTGAGCATCACCCTCGGCACCGCGGCGCTGATCGAGGTGCTTCGGCGGCAGCCCGGGCCAGTCCCCGGCGCCCTCATCGCCATAGTCATCGCCACCGCTGTGGCACAGTGGGGCGGGCTCGACGTCGCCCGCATCGGTGAACTGCCCACCCACCTCCCGCTGCCGAGCCTGCCAATGATTGACCCGGGAGTCCTGCCCGAGCTCGCCGGACCGGTGATCACGGTGGCCGCCTTGGCTGCCATCGAATCGTTGCTCTCGGCCCGGGTCGCCGCCGGGATGGCCCCCACAGGCCGGGTGCTTCCCGACCGTGAGGTCTGGGGTCAGGGCCTGGCCTCGATAGCGGCGGGGCTCTTCGGCGGCATGGCCGCCACCGGGGCGATCGCTCGCACCGCGGTCAACGTGCGGGCCGGGGCCCGGTCCCGCCTGGCGGCAATCACTCACGCCGTGCTGCTGGCGGTCGTCGTTGCGGTGGGCGCTGGGCTGGCATCACGGATCCCGTTGTCGGCGCTGGCGGGTGTCCTGATCGCCACAACAATGCACATGGTGGACCGGCGCGAGGTGGCCGGGCTGCTCAAGCTGGGACGCGGCGCCACTGCCACCTTCGTCGTGACCATCGCCTGCACCGTGTTGCTCGACCTGATCACCGCCGTCGAGGTGGGCGTGGTGCTGGCGGCGTTCTTCGCGCTGCGTGCCCTGGCGGCCACCAGCCACGTCCAACGCGAAGTGCTGCCCGGGGAATCGCAGCCGGGTGATGAGCACATCAGGCTGCTCCGGCTCGACGGCTCAATGTTCTTCGGCGCCGCCGACCGGATCATGGACGATATCGCCGATTCCGACGCCTGGGTGGTGGTGTTGCGGCTATCGAAGGTGGAACTGCTCGATCCCACCGGCGCCCACCGGCTCGCGGAGGCAGTGCGGCTGTTGGAGGCCCGCGGCGCGACAGTGCTGATTAAGGGTCTGCGGAACCGGCACATGAGGATGGCCGCCCGGGCGGGGGTGCTCAAGGCGTTGCGCACGCAGGAGCATCAGTTCGACACTCTGGACGAGGCGGTCGCGCACGCCCGCAGCCATGTGGCCAGGCAGCTCGCGAGCCTGTGATCCTCGGGCCCTCGCCCGGAGCGCCGCACCGCCGGCGGCGGTGGCGGCGGTGGCGGCCCGGAATCCGGTTAGCTCGACAGGGAATCAAGTGCCCGCAATGACGTCGCGGCGTCGCTGATGGGGCCGGTGCCCACGGGCGGCTCGGCATCGAGCATGATGTCTTGTTCCAACACCCAGTAGCCGTCGAAGTCTGCTGCCTCCAGCAGCCGCACCAGGGTGGCGAAATCCAGATCGCCCTGGCCGATGGGCGCGAACATGCCACGCCGCACGCCCTGGCTCCAGGTGATCTCACCGGGTAGCAGCCGGCTGGCGATATCGAGGCGCACATCCTTGGCATGCACGATGCCGACGCGGTCGGCCCAGCCCCGCACCACAGCGACGACGTCCGCGCCGCCACAGGCGAGGTGTCCGGTGTCCAGGCAGAGCCCGATGCCGGAGCCGTTCAGGGCCCTTTCCACCTCGCCGAGGTTTTGGATCATGGTTCCCCAGTGCGGATGAAGCACTGCCGTGACGCCATGCTCACGGCAGGCGGCCTGGATGCGATCCAGGTTGTTCAACAAAGTGCGCCAGCCCGTGGCATCCAGCAGGGGGCGATCGTCGTAGCCATCCCGGCCGGAATCGGCGGCCAGCACCAGGAACTCACCCCCCGCCACGTCGAAGGCGCCCAGCTCACTGGTGACCTGTGGCAGTGGGTCGTGGTTCGGGTCGTGCATGACGGCGGGGAAGAAGGCCCCGACGGGGGTCAGCCCGTGGCCGGCGATCGCCTGGGCTCTGGCCGCCGGGTCGACGGGCAGCCATCCTTGGGGCCCGAACTCGGTGGCGGTCAGGCCGATGTCGTGCATCTCCGCCAGGACCCGCTCCGGTGACATCTGATGGCCCCAGCCGGGGACCTCGCACACGCCCCAGCTAATCGGTGCTCCGGCGATCCTCATCGGGTCTCCCTCCAGCGGCTCAGACTCATCAACGTCATGCTGTGTGGCAATTCCTGGGGTGCGCATCGTTGCGTGTGGGATCAATCTACTCCGCCCGCCGGGTCCTTATGTAGTGACAAGGCACCGTCGTTGTCTGCCTAGTGCGATGGGTCGTTCGGGCGGGGGATTCCCGCTGCCAATGCGGCGTCGTCGGCGAGCGCGGCGCCGGCCCCGTCGTAGAGCTGCAGCACGACGTCGGCCCCGCGACGGTAGGCCTCCTCTCGCTCATCGTCGTACTGTGCCACCACCGCCACAGTTCCTTCGAAGTCGCTTCCCTGGAGCCGGCGCAGTGCGTCGAGGTTCGCGCCGTGGAACGGCATCGCCAGCACTGCCAGCCGCACCACGTGGGTGTTGCTGAGCCGGTTCCAGAAATCGCCGTCGGTGGCATCGCCCTGCACTACTCGCCGGTCCTCGGCTCGCAGCGCCTCGACCCGGTGGGCGTCGGCGTCCACGCCGAGGGTGGTCAGGGCGTAATCCTGGGTGAGCCCGTCGTAGGCGCTGCGGCCGATTCTGCCCATGCCGAGCACCACAGCCTCGGCCTCCCCGGTGTCGATCGGGCGGTCCTCGGGGTGCAGTCGCGCGTGCGGCGGGTCGGGCAGATGTGCCACGGCCCAGGCCACTATCGCGCCCCGGCGGCCGGTCACCACGACCGATACCAGGAAGCTCAGGCACACTGTCACCGACAAGATCGCCAGCCATTGAGCATCCAGCAGGCCCGAGTCGGCCCCGACGACAGCCACTATCAGCCCGAACTCGGAATAGTTCATCAACGCCAGCGAGGTCCGCGCCGCGGTGCGGGTGCGTAGCCCGGTCCAGCGCAGCATGATCAGGTAGAGCCCCGCCTGGAGCGGCAGCATCAGCAGCAGGCCCGCCCCGAGCCCGATCGCCAGCGGGCTCAGCGAGCTACGCAGCCCGAGGTCGAGGAAGAACGCCACCAGCAGCAGTTCCTTGACCGAAAACAGCGCGCGGGACAACTCGGTGGCCTTGGGATGTGAGGCGAGCAGCAGGCCCATCACCAGCGCCCCGAGGTCACCCTTGAGCCCGACGGCGCTGAACAATGCGTAGCCGGGCACCAGCGCGACGACGATTCCGAACAGTACCTGCATCTCGCCGTGCCCGATGCGTCCCCAGGCCCAGCGCAGCGGCCGCGCCGCGGGGATCAGCAGCACCAGCAGCAGCGCCCACCACGTCGGACCCGTCTCGTGGGTCAGGGTGAGGAATACCACGGCGGCGAGATCCTGCAGGATCAAGATACCCACCGCAACGCGCCCGTAGAAGGACTGGGTCTGGCTGCGCTCCTGCAGCAGCTTCATCACCAGCACGGTGCTGGAAAAGCTCAACGCGAAGGCCACCAGGGCCAGGGAGGCCAGCCCGGAGCCCGCCACCACCGGAGCGCCGAACCATGCCAGCGGCACGAGGAATGCCAGGGCGATCCCTGCCGACCCCGCCATGTGCGCGACAGTGGTACCCCAGACAGCAGTATCCAGCAGGGTGCGGATGTCGAACTTGAGCCCGATGGTGAACAGCAGCAGCGTCACGCCCAAATCGGCCACCAGCGACAGCGGCTCGGTGCCGGTCCACCCGAACCCGTGGAGGACGAACCCCGCGACGACGAATCCGATCATCGGCGGTAACCGCGCGGCCCCCGCGAGCCAACCACCGATGAGGGCGGCGGCCGGGAAGACGAGAACCGTGGGGTCCATACCTCTACTGAACCAATTCCCGCCGACATTGTCAGCCGCGCCGCCCACCCATCGGCAGGAATCGCCGTCGGGATGGGCCGCCAGCGGGATATCGGTGGCGGCTACTGCCTGAACCGGATCACAGCATCGGCTGCGTGCGCCAGATCTTGGTCAGGTAATCCTTCATGGAGCGGTCCGAGCTGAAGAAGCCGGAGCGGGCGACGTTGAGGATCGCGGCTTTCGTCCACGCCTCCTCATCGGCGTAGGTGGCCTCCACCCTCGATTGCGCCTCGACGTAGGAGTCGAAGTCGGCCAGCGCCATGAACCGGTCCGAGCTGAGCAGCCCGTGCATGAGGCCGTCGAAGGCGCGCGGATCCTCCGGGCTGAACGTCCCGGCCAGGATCAGATCGATCGCGGCGCGCAGCTGCGGATTGCGCTCGTAGTAGCTTGCCGGTTCGTAGCCCTGAGACTGCAGATCTGCCACCTCGGGCTCGGTCATGCCGAACAGGAAGAAGTTGTCATCGCCGACGAGCTGGCGAATCTCGACGTTGGCGCCGTCGTCGGTGCCCACGGTGAGGGCGCCGTTGAGGGCGAACTTCATGTTGCCGGTGCCCGAGGCCTCCATACCTGCCAGCGAGATCTGCTCCGACAAGTCAGCCGCCGGGATCAGCCGCTCGGCCAATGGGACGTTGTAGTTGGCGGGGAAGGCGACCTTCAGGCGGCCCTCAAGCCGCTTGTCGGTGTTGATGGTGGCGCCGACGGCGTTGATGAGGTGGATAGTCTCCTTCGCCGCGCGGTACCCGGGGGCGGCCTTGGCGCCGAAGACGACGGTGCGGGGCGTCAGATCCTTGACGTCCAGCTCGCCGGAGATCACCTGCTGGTAGAGCGAGACGATGTGCAGCAGCTTCAGTGACTGCCGCTTGTACTCGTGGAGGCGCTTGACCATGACGTCAAGCAGATGCCCCTCGGGCAGATCGATTCCGTCCCGGCTACGCAGCAGCTTGGTCAGGCGCCGCTTGTTGTAGGCCTTCGCGTCGCGGAACTGAGCCCGGAAGTCCTGATCCTCGGCGTAGGGCTCCAGCTCCTGCAGCCGTTCCAGGTCGGTCACCCAGCCGGGGCCGATGGCGTCGGTGATGAGGTTCGACAGCTGCCAGTTGGCCAGCCGCACGAAGCGACGCGGCGTGACGCCATTGGTGACGTTGGTGAACTTGTCGGGCCACATCTCGGAGAAGTCGGGTAGGACCTTGTCGCGCAGCAGCTGAGAGTGCAGCGCGGCGACCCCGTTGACCTTGGTTCCGGCGACAGTGGCGAGGTAGGCCATCCGCACCGCCCGCTCGGGATACTCGGCGATGATGGACATGCGGCGCACCCGTAGCTCGTCGCCGGGGAACTCCGCGCGGACTTCGTCGAGGAACTTCTCGTTGATCTTGAGGATGATCTCCAGGTGGCGCGGCAGCAGCCGTCCTAGCAGCTCGGTGGGCCAGACCTCGAGGGCCTCGGGAAGCAGGGTGTGGCAGGTATAGGCGAAGCAGGACTTGGTGATCTCCCAGGCCTCGTCCCATTCGAAGTCGTTGTCGTCGATGAGGATGCGCATCAGTTCCGGCACCGCGATGACCGGGTGGGTGTCATTGAGCTGGAAGATGATGCGATCGGCGAGGTTGTGGAGGTCGAAGTCCTCCTCCAGCTCGTTGATGAAGTCACGCAGCGAGCACGCGACGAAGAAGTACTGCTGCTGCAGCCGCAGTTCTTTGCCCTGCGGCGTGGAATCCTCGGGGTAGAGGACTTTAGAGATGTTCTCGGCGAAGGTCTGCGCGCGTACCGCCTGCGCGTAGTCACCCGAGTTGAAGATCTGCAGATCGAAGGCCTGCGTGGCCTGGGCGCTCCACAGGCGCAGCGTGTTCACCCGACCGTTGAGGTAGCCGGGAACCATGTAGTTGTAGGGCACGCCCAGCACATTCCACTCGGGAATCCAGCGGGTCCGTTCGCGCCCGTCGGAGCCGAGGTAGGTTTCGGTGCGTCCGGCGAAGTTGACCTGCACGGAGGCTTCGGGGTGCGGGAACTCCCACGGGGAGCCCAGCGCCAGCCAGGTGTCGGGCTGCTCCACCTGGCGGCCGTCGACGAAGGTTTGCTTGAAGATGCCGTACTCGTAGCGGATGCCGTAGCCGATGCAGGGCACGTTCATGGTGGCCAGTGAGTCGATGAAGCACGCGGCAAGGCGTCCGAGGCCACCGTTGCCCAGGCCGGGCTCGACTTCCTGGCGGCGCATCGTCGGCAGGTCGATCCCGCACTGCTTCAGGCCCTCGAATGCGATCTCATTGAGGTCCGTGGCCAGCAGCGCGTTGCCCAGCTGGCGGCCCAGGAGGTATTCGGCGGAGAGATAGCCGATGGTTTTGGCCTGCGCGGCCTTGGTCTTGCGGCCGGTTTCGAGCCAGCGGGCCATCAGATAGTTGCGCACAGTCGTGGTGAGCGCGTGGTACTGATCGTTGATGGAAGACTGCGACAGCGCCACTCCCTGGCTGGTGTTCAGCTCGTGAAGGAACTCCCGCACGAAACCGTCGACCGAATGCGGTGGCGAACCCACTGGGGCCAGTGCCAGCGGGTGCGTCGGCGCGGTCGAGGGACCGTAGACGCGATGGTCGGTCGAAGGGGCTTCGTCGGTGATGACGGGGATGCCGTTGGTCACAGTCTCGTCGCTCATGGGACCAGCCTAAGGTGAGGACAACGGGCCTCGCTAAACCGGTCCACGCGCCGGCCGGAATCCATCCACAATCGGCGCACTGACCAGCCTTCGGGAGCCCGGGGGGACGTCGGATCCGCCCGCAGCCAGGGTGATGTCGTGGCGGTGAGATGATCAGCCAGGGTGCCATCACATTGATGCGATGGAGTGAGGGCCTACAGCGTCATCGCGGCGCTTCCGACGACCGCGAGGATCCCTCCGGCGACGGCGAGGCCGATGCCCGCATATTGCATGGGGATTCCGTACACTGTGTGCTGGTTGAACAGCATCTTGCGCAGGACTGCTTCGTCTTGTTGCAGTTGTGCTTGCGCCTGGTGGTGCGCATCATCGGAAGAGGCTGGCCAGGGGAAGTGGGGCCCGCGAGTGAATTGACCGACGTTGATCAGCTTCTCGTAGGTGGCCGCCCGAGCGTGGATGTGCTCTTGCAACTTGACCTGCGGCGAGGCCTGGTTGAGCCGGTTGCCAAGCAACCAGGCGCCAGTTCCACCAAAGAGCAGTCCCAGCCCGCCGAGCACCGCGA
The DNA here is from genome assembly GCA_047972985.1 of Arachnia sp. GTDB lineage: Bacteria > Actinomycetota > Actinomycetes > Propionibacteriales > Propionibacteriaceae > Arachnia. The sequence goes on along the minus strand of JBKEBG010000111.1, from coordinate 2,810 downwards.
ACCAGAGGCTGGCCACCGAGGACCCTTCCGCGACTGGGAGGGATCCTGCCAGACCTAGCCCGATGACTAGACCGAGGAGGGGAAGGCCCAGCCCCACCCCGCCGAATCCGCGCCATACGACCATGCGCGCCAGGGTAATCGCCGACAGGTTCATTGCCGAAGGCGCTTACCCACCCCGGGTATGCGCCATGGCACTGATCCGCCATTTCACGCCCGCGCGGCCTCCAGCCGGCCGTGTCGACGAACCCCGTGCCGTCTCGTTGAAGGCGCGCCCGGGGGTGGTCAAACCCGGAGGTAGGATTGTGACCCACGCGCTGAGCACGTCGGAACTCGACTGGCATGTGGCGACACATGTGAGTTGACCGTGGGCTGTCTATCTATCTAAGGTTGTGACATTCGTATCGTCTCGCGGGACAGCGCCGCCGTCGAGTAGTGCTTCCCACTCCTGACCAGGGCCCGCGCGCCTTGGCACATCCGAAGGGAAATTGTCTTGTTGAACCTTAAGAACCCCGTGCGGGTCTCGATTGCCACGGCGTTGGTAGTCGCGGGAGCCAGCTTTGCTCTGCCGGCTTCGGCCGCCGATGTCGCTGCGACACTCAGCACTGATACCGCCTACCCAGGCAGCGAAATCACGATGACTGTCACCGCGTGCGAGGCTCCCGACAGCGTTTACTACACCATCGGCACCAGCGAGGGCATCTACTCCTTCAACACGGTCGCCGCCGATGCGAGCGGCACCACTGTTGTCACGTTCGACGCTCCGGTCATCCGCGGCGTCCAGGACGTCACGGTCAGCATCGATTGCATTGATTACGAGACCGGCGACGCTGTGACCGGCGATCCGGTCACGTTCACCGTCGATTACAACATCGTCGAGTTCAGCCCCACCAGCTGGGAAGCCGGAGATTCGGTCAACCTCACCGCCTTCGGGTACACCCCGGGTGAGTCGGTGACGCTGACCATGACCGACAAGAGCACCGGTGAGGTTGTTTGGACCTACGATGCAGGCGTCGCCGCCGCCGACGGCTCGATCAACCTCGACGTCGTCCTGAAGTCGGATGTCCCGCAGGGCACCTACATCCTCGCCCTGACCGGTGATGACTCCGGCCGGACCACCTCTTCCGAGTTCTACTGGGGATCGCCTGACGCCGACGACGACGATGCCGCCGCATCTGATACCCCGGCAGCCACGGCTGGGTCCAACGGCACCGTCACCGTGGGCCTGCCCACGACTGGTGTGTGAGTCACACCACACCAAGCAACACTCACAGCCGCAGCTCTCGTTCGCGAGGGCTGCGGCTGTGCGTTGCTCTATTGGCGCTGGTCGTCGCGTTGGGTGCGGGCACGTTGGGAGCGTTGTGGATCCGCATGGATCATCCGCAGCTCGCCTTGCCCGCGGCTCCTGATGGGGTCCGCACGTGGCTGATCGTCGGTCTGGACGATCGAGACCAGCTGCCCGAGGGCGATGATGTTTTCGGGGGGCAAGACGATGCCGTCACCCACGCCGACGTGATCTTTCTGCTGCGGCTGGATCCGGCGGGGCCAACGCTGCTGAGCCTGCCCAGAGGGCTCACAGTTCTCGATGGGGACCGCCCCATGGATCTCAGCCGCAGCTACACACGAGGCCCGCAGCAGATGGTGGATCTAATGTGCCGGGCGCTCCAGGTGCCGGTCACGGACATGGCCACTATCAATATGCGCGGCTTCGTTGAGCTGGTCGACGCCGTGGGCGGCGTCGAGGTCACGCTGCCCAACGATCTGCGCGACACCCATTCCCACGTCGAGTTGCCCGCCGGGACCCACACCGTGGACGGCGACACTGCGCTGGCGCTGGTGCGCTCCCGGCAGGGGCAGGTGCGCATCGACGGTCAGTGGGTCGACGACCCGGAGGCCTCACTGGGCCGGGCCCGCCGGGCGGAGGAAGTGCTCACCGCCCTCACCGAGGAACTCTCCCAAGCATCCTGGTGGACCCTGGGCGGGGCGGCCTGGAAGGTCACCCCCGAGGTGAGCATCTCCGAAGGTTCGAATCCGCTGCCGCTGATCAGTGCGATGGGTGGTCTTCCCGACCCGGTCCGGGTGACCGGAGAACAAGCGATCGACCCCGACAAATTCCTCGCCGACGACACCACGGCCCAAGCCCTCCAGGCAGCCGGATTCACCTCATGCGCCGAAGCCGACGAATAGCCTCCTGGCCGTGGGAGATCGAAGAAGTCCATCGGCGGTAACGGGGAGGCTGGCTGCGGAGAGCAGGTAGGCCGGCCGCAGGGCCTCCGGTGTTCCTGCTTGTTGCGGAGCCTCGGCAGGCGCGTCTCGAAGCCGCCCATCGGTGGCGGTGGCCGCGAGATACGAGCCCGATGGGGCGCTCCAGGCTCCCCCCCGCGTGGGCGAGGCGGACGGCACTGACGACCTGATCGTCCCGCTCATCGTCGGCTCACCCCCCCCGTGGGCGGGGCGGACTACCAGACCAAGAGCGGTAAAGAGTTTCGCCAGGGCTCACCCCCGCGTGGGCGGGGCGACCGCCGAATCCCTCGACAGGGCGCGCGAGGCGACGGGCTCACCCCCGCGTGGGCGGGGCGGACAGCCGCGCGAGGGATCGGTGCTCGCGCAGCATGGGCTCTCCCCCGCGTGGGGGGGGCGGACCTGTGTCATCTCGTGTGAGGGTATCCAAGAGTGGGCTCACCCCCGCGTGGGCGGGGCGGACTATCCTGCGTCGTTTCCGGATTCAGTTGGGAGGGGCTCACCCCCGCGTGGGCGGGGCGGACTACGTGGCGATGGTGGTCAAGTCGTCGCTTTCGGGCTCACCCCCGCGT
>JBKEBG010000105.1:0-21980 GCA_047972985.1 Arachnia sp. | reverse complement strand
GTTGTCGGAGGCCGAGATCGGCGGCCGGCTCGGATCGACGACGTTGATGTTGCGCCCGAGCCCGGCGGTCAACTGCACCGAGACGGCGCCACCGACGGCATGGACGGCATCGGCGAGCTTGCGCAGCCCCGGCGTGGCAGCATCGGAATCGACCCGGCCGAGGCCCTTGTTGATGGTCTCGTAGTCGTCGGTGACAGCGTTGATGCCGGTGCACACCAGCCCTGCGCCACCCTTGGCCCGTTCGGCGTAGTAGGCCACTTCGCGATCCGTGAGATATCCGTCGGCATCACCCATTTCGGTGCCCATCGGCACCAGGACCACACGGTTACGAAGCGACAGGGTGCCCAACGTGGTGGGCTCAAGTATGCGGGCGAATGACACGGCGGACGCGGTCACAGGACTTCCTCCTGACTAGGGGATGCGATGACAAAATCTATGCCTATAATAGAAACCGCCAGGATGGTGGAACCGAGGGGGTCCTGGTTATCCGGGCAGGGGGATCTGCTACTGCTCGGCGGGTACGCGGCCACATCGCCCCGGGCCGAGGATGCCGAGGACCGGCGCTGGGTGCCATAGAATCGACGCGGCCACCGCCTCATACCTCCTGGAGACCCCATGCTTGAACGCCAAGATCTGCGCAATGTCGCGATCGTCGCGCACGTCGACCACGGCAAGACCACCCTCGTTGATGCCATGCTGTGGCAGTCGGGGGCCTTCCGCGAGGGCGCGGCAGTTGCCACGCAGGTCATGGACTCCATGGATCTGGAGCGCGAGAAGGGCATCACCATCCTCGCGAAGAACACAGCGGTGCGGCATCGCCGTCCCGATGGCTCCGAGGTGACCATCAACATCATCGACACCCCTGGCCACGCCGACTTCGGCGGTGAGGTGGAGCGCGGCCTGGAGATGGTCGACGGTGTAGTGCTGCTCGTCGATGCCTCCGAGGGGCCCCTGCCGCAGACCCGGTTCGTACTGCGTAAGGCGCTCGCCAAGCGGCTGCCGCTGATAGTTGTGGTCAACAAGGTGGACCGCTCGGATGCGCGGATCAGCGAGGTGGTCACCGAGATTGAGGACCTTTTCATCGATCTTGTCGACGACGACTCCGCCGACATCTTGGACTTCCCGGTGGTCTTCGCCTCCGCCAAGGCCGGGCGCGCCTCACTGACCCAGCCCACCGACGGGCAACTGCCCGACGAGCCGAACCTGGAGGCGCTGTTCGACACGATCATGGACCGGGTCCCCGCGCCCGTCTACGAGGAAGGCGCCACACTCCAGGCCCATGTCACCAACCTTGACGCCTCGCCCTATCTCGGCCGCCTGGCGCTATGCCGGATCGTCGCCGGCCAGCTGACCCGCGGCCAGCAGGTGGCCTGGTGCCGCGCCGACGGCTCCGTGACCACGGTGAAGCTGACCGAGCTGCTGAAGACCGAGGCGCTGGAGCGGGTACCGGCCGAGTCTGCGGGCCCGGGCGATATCGTCGCCATCGCAGGCATCCCCGAGATCACCATCGGGGAGACGCTATCCGACCCGGCCGACCCGAAGCCGCTGCCGCTGATCCACGTGGACGAGCCGAGTATCTCCATGACGATCGGCATCAATACATCGCCGCTGGCCGGTAGGTCGGGCAAGAACCTCACCGCTCGCCTGGTCAAGAGCCGGCTGGACGCCGAGCTGATCGGCAATGTGTCGATCCGGGTCAACCAGACCGAACGCCCGGACACCTGGGAGGTGCAGGGCCGCGGCGAGCTGCAACTGGCGGTGCTGGTGGAGATGATGCGCCGCGAGGGCTTCGAGCTCACCGTCGGCAAGCCGCAAGTGGTGACCAAGACCATCGACGGCAAGGTCCACGAGCCCATCGAGCGGCTCACCGCCGACGTGCCCGAGGAATATGTGGGCGTGGTCACGCAGCTCATGGGGCTGCGCCGCGGGCGGATGGAACAGATGGTCAACCACGGCACCGGCTGGGTTCGCCTCGAGTTCATCGTCCCCGCCCGGGGACTGATCGGGTTCCGCACCGAGTTCCTCACCGAAACCCGCGGCACCGGCATCATGCACCACGTCGGTGAGGGCTACGAGCCGTGGGCGGGGAACTTCCGCACCCGCCCCACCGGGTCGCTGGTGGCCGACCGGACCGGCGTGGTGACCTCCTACGCACTGTTTGGCCTCCAGGAGCGGGGAACCCTGTTCGTCGGCCCCGGCGCCGAGGTCTACGAGGGCATGATCGTGGGCGAAAACCCCCGCCCCGAGGACATGGACGTCAACCCCACCAAGGAGAAGAAGCTCACCAACGTGCGTTCCTCCACCGGCGACGAACTCGAACGGCTGGTGCCGCCCAAGCTGCTCAGCATGGAACAGGCCCTCGAGTTCTGCGCGGGCGACGAGTGCTTGGAGGTCACCCCGGCCATCGTGCGGATCCGCAAGATGACCCTGGCCGCCAACGACCGGGCCAAGGAACGCAACCGGGCCAAGAAGAACTAGCCGCCGGCCCCGGCGCCCCGCACCCGACCGAGGCCTCATTGCCTCGTGAGGGCGGTTGCGGGGCGTCGTGGGGCTCAGCGCGTCAGGAGCGCCACCGCCCCATGCGCCAGGCCGAAGGCTGCCGCCGCCCACAACATGCTGGCGAAGGTTCCGATGATGAACAGTTCACCCGTGGAACGATCGTCGGTGCGCAGATCCGCGTAGCGTCCGAGGCCTTTGACGGCCAGGATCACTGCGATCCCGGCCGGGAAACCCGCGGTGAGGCACGCGTAGGCGGCGGCCCGTTCCAGCAGGCCGATCCAGCGGCCGCCCGGTAGTTCCTGCTGGGCTGCCACCAGGCCCAGGCGCTTTCGGTCTTCGGCGACCTCGTCGTCGGCCTGCCGGTCCACGTGAGCGATCAGCCAGCGTACGACCGGGGTACCGACGGGGACTGCCACCACGAAGCCCAGGGCGACCACAGCGGCGGCGAGTACCTCAGCCCACATGGTGCCTCCTTCCCTGGGCCCAGCCTAAGGCCAGCGCCGCGCCGGTTCGCCACCTACAGTGGGCCCCATGGACCTCCGCCAGTTGCTCAGCACCGCCGCCTGGACCACCCCTCCGACCTCCGCCCGCCTCGAGGATGATGTCCTCACAGTCGAGGCGCACCAGGGCTCGGACGCCTGGCGAACCACTTCCTACGGCTTCATCCACGACAACGCCCACGCGCTCCTGGCGCCGCTGGCCGATCAGGGGTCTGTCGAGGTCGACTTCCTGCTCGACTACGCAGAGCAATTCGATCAGGCAGGGCTGTTCGTGCGCGGCGACGCGCAGAACTGGATCAAGGCCGGGGTCGAGGTCTCCGACGGGGCCCCACAGCTGGGGGCCGTGGTCACTCGCGGTGTCTCCGACTGGTCGGTCGCACCGGTGCCCGAGTGGCGGGGCAGGATAGTCACGGTGCGCGCCTCCCGCGACGGCGACGCGGTGACCATCCGCGCCAGGGCTGGCGACGAGCCGTGGCGGCTCGTCCGGTTGGCCCCCATCGATCCGGCGGCCACCCTCGAGGCCGGCCTGTTTTGTTGCGCCCCGACCAGGGCGGGGCTTCGGGTCCGATTCACCGGCCTCCGGTTCGGCCCGGCCGACGCCAGCCTCCACCCCGACGACTAACCCACCACCAGATTCGCCGCGGCACCCCGGCCGAGACCCTTCCGGCAGAGGTTTCCGGAGGCGCCGGCTGCCGCTGCCCACCCCACAGCACTCGAGGTGTGAATTAGCTACTATCTTCACATGGGCAAAGTGAAGTTGTTATCTTCATGCGTGGCTCTCGTGGGTGATGTGGTGGATTCTCGCAGCCAGGACCGGCTCCGGCTACATGAGGCAATGACCGCCGCCGTGACCGCCGTCAACGACACCGTCGCCGCGCTCGATCCGTTGCGCCCCACCGTCGGAGACGAGGTGCAAGGCGTCTACGCCGGCCTCGGCGAGGCCCTGGCCGCCAGCTACGCCCTCAGGTCCGGCCTGCTGGGCCACGCCGATGTCCGCTTCGGGCTCGGTGGCGGCGAAGTCAGCATCGTCGACGCCGCACTGGGCATCCAGGACGGCTCGGCCTGGTGGCTGGCACGGCAGGCCCTTGAGTGGGTCGAGGACCTATCGCGTCAGCCGGGGCACGCCAGCGCCAGAACGGCCATCCGCGACCAGCGGCCCACCTCCGTCGCTGCGGCCGACGCCCTGGCCAGGCTGGTCGACGCTCAGCTGGCCGGGCTGCGCGATGGTGCCCGCCGCAGCCTCGCTGGCCTGCTGCGGGGCCTAGACAACCACGAGGTCGCCGCAGCCGAGAAGATCTCGGCCTCGGCGAACTCGCAGCGCATCATCAACAACGACCTACGGCCACTGGCCGACGCGATCGCGGCGCTGAGCCAGCTGCCCTAGCCGCCCGGCGCACACGAAACAGCTCCCTCGCCGCTAGCCCTCGCCCGATTCGTTGTCCCCGTCGCCCTCGGAGCGGCCCTTGCGACGCACGATCAGCGGATCGGGCGCCCACAGCACTGACTCGTCCTTGCCGTCGTAGTCGTGCAGGCTCAGGAACAGCCGCATCGCGTTGATCCGGGCCCGCTTCTTGTCATTGGACTTGATCTGATACCACGGCGAGGCATCGGTGTCGGTGAACTTGAGCATGGTCTTCTTCGCCGCCGTGTAATCGTCCCACCGCCCCAGCGACTCAAGATCCATCGGCGACAGCTTCCAACGTCGCACCGGATCGATCTGGCGGATCGCGAACCGGGTGCGCTGTTCGCGCTGGGTCACCGACAAGTAGAACTTCGTCACGCTGATGCCGGACTCGATCAGCGCCTCTTCGAAGGAGGGGGCATGCCGGATGAAGATGTCGTACTCCTCATCACTGCAGAATCCCATCACCCGCTCCACCCCGGCCCGGTTGTACCAGGAGCGGTCGAAAAGCACGATCTCGCCCTCGGTGGGCAGGTGCTTGATGTAACGCTGGAAGTACCACTGACCGCGCTCCCGGTCCGTGGGCTTGTCCAGCGCCACCACTCGGGCCCACCTGGGGTTGAGGTGCTCGGTGAAGCGTTTGATGGTGCCACCCTTGCCCGCGGCGTCACGGCCTTCGAACAGAACTATGTGCTTGGTGCCGTTGTCCTGCGTGGAGTACTGGAACTTCAGTAGCTCGATCTGGAGAGTGCGCTTCTCCCGCTCATAGGCCTCGCGGCTCATCAGCTCCTCGTACGGGTACTTATCCCGCCACGTCTCGACGGCGTTACCCAGGGGGTCGATGAGGGTCTGGTCCTCCCCATGAACATCGCCGACAGTGTAGCCCTGTTCCATAAGTTCGTCGATGTACTCCCGTAGGTTCTGATTGCGCATGCCCCCACCCTAGTCCGCAGCGTCCCGATTTCCGCCACGCTCGAGCCCCTCCCCACACCACCAATCGCGGCGGCTTCCCAGAACCGATCCGGACAGCGACTACCCCGGATGCCGGATGCTCGTCACGACGGGCCAGCCCGCAGGCCCCGGCACATCGTGGCCACTCACGCCACGCGGATTGGCCAGAATCCCTGCCATATTTGGCGTCATCGGCAAAGATCGACCCATGGCAGACATCACCTTCAAGGGCACTTCCGTCAAGACGCGTTCATATCTTCCTCCCGTCGGCGCGAAGGCACCTGCGTTCACAGTGGTTGGAACCGACCTCTCCTCAGTGAGCTTGGCCGACTACGCCGGCCAGAAGGTCGTGTTGAATCTCTTCCCTAGCATCGACACGGGAGTGTGCGCCACGAGCGTGCGGACCTTCAACGAGAGGGCAGCCGGACTGGCCGACACCACAGTTCTCAACATCTCCCGCGATCTTCCCTTCGCCCAGGCTCGGTTCTGCGGCGCCGAGGGGATCGACAATGTCATCGTGGCATCCGATTTCCGGACCAACCTCGGCGAAGACTACGGCGTGACAATGATCAGTGGCCCACTGGCGGGTCTGCTGGCCCGGGCCGTCGTCGTGATCGACCGCGACGGCACGGTCGCCTACGTCGAGCAGGTACCCGAGATCGCGCAGGAGCCGGACTACGACGCGGCGCTGGCGGCGCTCGCCGCACTCGGCTAGGAGCCCCCGGCATGCGGGTCGCGATCGCGGGTGGCACCGGCCTCCTCGGAAGCCGGCTCGCCGAGGCGCTGCGGCAACGCGGCGACCAGGCACTGGTGCTGACCCGCAGCCTGCCCCGGCGCCCGGACGAGGTCCGGTGGGATCCTGATACCAGACAGGCCCCGGATCCTCGCGTGCTCGGCGAGCTTGAAGCGATCGTCAACCTGGCCGGGGCCCCCGTCGGACGATGGTGGACTCCGGCTTATCGCACCAGGTTGCGGACCAGCCGGCTGCGAGCAACCGATCTCGCGGCCCGCATCGCGGCCAGGTGCCCCGGATGCGCCCTGATCAACGGCTCGGCCGTGGGCTACTACCCGCTCGGCGAGGATCGTGGCCTCACCGAGGCCGACGGGCCAGGCTCACGCTTCCTGGCCCGTCTGGTCGTGGACTGGGAGGCCGCCGCGGCCCCCGCCAAGCGCGTCGGCAGCCGGGTCGTCTTCGCCCGCACCGGCATCGTGCTGGACCGGTCCGCCGCCTCGACTCGCCCCCTGCTCCTCCTGGGCCGCCTCGGCCTCGGTGGCCCCTTGGGCAGCGGCCACCAGTACTGGCCGTGGATCACGCTTGCCGATGAGATCCGCGCGCTGTTGCACCTGCTGGACAACAACATCTCCGGGCCCGTCAACCTCGTCGGCCCCGAACCGGCCACGCAGGGCCAGCTCGCCGCGGCAATCGCGCAGCGGCTGCGCCGCCCCCTCGGCCCTCCCGCACCGGCGGCGGCCCTACGGGTGGCCCTGGGCGAGTTCGCCGAGGAGCTCATCGGCTCGCAGCGCATCGAGCCGGCGAGGTTGATCCAGACCGGCTTCGAGTTCGAACAACCAACACTTGCCAGCGCCGTCGACTGGCTCGCGGGCTGAGCAGATCTCGACGCGGCGGCTCACCGGCCGGAGCGCCTGGGGTTGCTACTGGCCCCGCCCCGACCGGCTCAACCGGCGGTGGGGCTCTGGCTGTCGAGCAGGATAGTCATGGGGCCATCGTTGACCGACGAAACGGCCATGTCAGCGCCGAACCGGCCCTGGTGCACCTCGGCACCCAAGGCCGCGAGCTCCTCACACACCGCCGCTACCAGCGGCTGGGAGACCGCGCCGGAGGCCGCCCGATTCCACGACGGGCGGCGTCCCTTCCTGGTGTCGGCGAGCAGGGTGAACTGGCTGATCACCATCACCGGGGCCGCCACCTGCTCCGCCGAGAGTTCCCCGTCCAGGATGCGTAACCGCCAGGCCTTGGCGGCAAGCTTCCTGGCATCTTCGCGCGTGTCCTCGTGACCGACCCCGACCAGAAGCAGAATCCCCGGACGGGGCAGCTCGTCGACGACAACACCGCCGACGGCGACGCTGGCCGACGTAACCCTGGTGAGCACCATGCGCATGGGTTCTGTTTAGAGCAGTCCAGGGCCCAGGGCAACCCGACAGCCACGACGATGCCGCGATGACGGCGGCCCATTAGACTGCAGGGATGGGAATGGTCGCCGCGTGGACGCTCATGGCCGTCGTGGCAGCGCTCGGCCTGATCCTCGCGTGGTGGCTCGTGACCGCCGCAACAGCAGTCGTTCGAGAACTGGCAAGGAAACCCGATGCACATTGATGTCGAAGTACCCGAGGGACTCGATCCCCGGCTGACCGCCCTCGGGTGGCTGGTCGGCGCCTGGGAGGGCACCGGAAACGGCGTCGACCACAACGGGCGCGAGTTCGCCTACCAGCAACGGCTTGAGTTCCGGCACAACGGCCAGGACTACCTCTACTACGCAGCACAGGCCCACGAACTCGACGACGACGGTCAGCCCAGCACGCCGATGGGCATGGAGACCGGGTTCTGGCGTCCCAAGCCCGACGCCACCCTGGAAGTACTGCTGGCCCACTCCGATGGCTGGACCGAACTCCTGATCGGCAACATCAAGGTGATTCAGATTGATCTGCGCAGCGACGCCGTGGCCCGCGCCGAGGGTGCCCTCGTCCCGCACTCGGCCGGGCAGCGCCTCTACGGCAAGGTCGAGGGGGACCTGATGTACGCGCTCGACCGCGCCACCTCGGAACACGAACTGCGCCCCCACCTGTGGGCCCGCCTGACCAAGCAGCCATGACACTCCTGGCCGAAGGGCCCGACGCCGGGCTGGTGTGGCACCACGGCTCCCCCACCGCCGAATCCCGCGCGGTGACCGACGGCAGCGCCGTGGCCGACCTCAGTAATCGTGACGTCCTCGAGATCGCCGGGCCGGATCGGCTGGAATGGCTGCACTCGCTGTCCACACAACACCTCAGCAAGCTCGCGGCCGGCGCTCCAGTCTCGGCCCTGTTCTTGTCGCCCACCGGCCACATCGAACACGTCATCTACGGCGTCGACGACGGCGAGCGGCTCCTGGCCTGGACCGAACCCGGGCACGGGCCGGCATTGGCGCAGTGGCTGCGGCGGATGCAGTTCATGATGCGGGTCGAGGTCAGCCTCCGCGACGATCTGCGCGTGGTGTGGGCCGGCAAGCAGATACCGGTACCGCAGGCCACACCGGCCCGGGCCAGCGAGCTGGGCGGCCTCGAGTTGTTCTGGCCCCGCGAGGCACCCGTCCCCGCGGGCGTGCCAGTGGGGACGTGGTCGCTGGAGGCCGCGCGGATCGCGGCGGGTATCCCCCGGATCTTCATCGACACCGACCTCAAGACCATCCCCAACGAGATCGGCCTAGTCGGCACCCACCTCGACAAGGGCTGCTACCGCGGCCAGGAAACCGTCGCCCGGGTCCACACCCTCGGCCGCCCGCCACGACGCCTCGTGATGCTGCACCTGGACGGTTCCGCCGACGCCTTGCCTGCCCAGGGATCTCCACTGATCGACGGCGAGCGCACAGTCGGGTTCGTTGGGTCAAGCGCCCGCCACCATGAGCTCGGGCCCATTGCGCTGGGGCTGGTCAAACGCAACGTCGACCCAGCCGCCACGCTGTCGGCCGACTCAATCCTGGCCAACCAAGAGGTTCTGGTGGATCCCGATGTCGGGCTGCATGTCCGCCCGCGGCTGCGCTAGCGATACCCCGCGCGCGACAACCGGCCCCATCACAGCACTCCCGGCTCCTGGCAGCTATCCCGGGGTCAGGAACTCCAACGAAGAGATCGAGACCGCGTCATAGGGCAGGCCCTCGGCGCCCTGGGCTGTGGAGGCCACCACTGTCATCCGCACCCACGCAGTGTCCACTCCAGGCAGGCGGATCTCCTGCGGGTTCGGGTCGTTGGCGGCTAGGCCCTGATCCACGAACGAGCCGTCGGAGAACTCCCACCTGATGCGCACCAGGCGACGCTCCTGGGTGTAGCGGTCGGCCCAGACAGTGTTGCCGTTGACCACGCGCATGCCGACGATCGGCTGCCCCCCGTCCAGCGTGAACACCGCACTCTCACCCTCGCCGTCCCCGGCGCACCGCCAGATCGTCTCCGGGTTGTCATCGCTCAGATTACCCGCATTGAACGCGGAGCCGCCGGTGCTGCACTCGCCTATCGCGCCCGCGACCGTCGCGAGGGTCACCGGGCCCTCATAGGGCACCAGGATGACCGGGGACTCCGGCAGGCTCGGGCGGCTCGAGGTAGGCACCGAATCGGCCTCGGACCCGAACAGGCCGAACGTCATCACCCGGGCGATGACATAGCCGATCAGCGCCGCGGTCAACGCCGCCGCAACTAGTGTCGTGCCCGACAGCCGCGCCCCTTGCCGCAGCTGCGGCAGAATTGACTCCGGGCCGGAGGGGGGCGCCGGTTTCGCACCGCTCGGGTCGTCGCCGCCGTCGTCGACCCGGAACAGTTCGTCCGGCAGCGACCTAGGCATGCGGCCATGCTACTTGGAAGAGCCCAGGCCTTCGGCGAGCGCAAGGCACTAGGATTTCGATGAATCAGCGAGAAGGAGGTACGGCGTGAGCGACATCGTCATCGTCAGCCCTGACGGCGTCGTCCCCGACAGCCTTGCGCTGCTGAGCCACACCATCACCCCCGCCATGGGAATCGCCGACACCCTGGCGCTGATCGAAGACACCGATGTAGTGGTCATCGACGGCTCGGCCGACCTCGCCTGGGGGCGCGGCATCGCCCAGGGGCTCCGCTCGGCCAGCGACGACGTCGCGGTCCTCCTGCTGGTCAGCGTCACCGGGTTAGCGCTGCTTAGCGCAGAGTGGGGTTTCAACGACTTCGTCGCCGTTGGCTGTGAGCCAGCCGAGCTCGACACCCGGATCCGGCTGCTGCTGCGGGCCGCGCAGGAAAGCGGCGTGCTCACCGCCGGACCGGTCCGGATCGACGAGGCCGCCTACCACGCAACGATTGAGGGCGAGCCGCTGGACCTCACCTACACCGAGTTCGAGCTGCTGCGCTACCTGATGCAGCACCCGGGCCGGGTCTTGACCCGCGAGGTGCTGCTGAGCCAGGTGTGGGGCTATGACTACTACGGCGGCACCCGCACCGTCGACGTCCATGTGCGTCGGCTGCGGGCAAAGCTGGGGCAGTTCGATCACTTCATCAAGACGGTGCGCAACGTCGGCTACCGCTTCGCCAGCTCGAGAGACCTCGCCCATGACTGACCCAGCACGCCCCATCGACCCCGACGCGCTCGAGGCACTGATCCGGCTGATCGCCGAGCATGACACTGTCAGCCCGGTCAACGACTCCGCCCGCATGGTGCTGGCCGGGCAACGCCAAGGCACCGTGCTTGGCCGCCACGACGGGGACGAACTTGCCGGGTTCCTCGTCGCCGACGAACGCGAGCACACCCTCATGCTGGGCGTGCGACCCGAGCTGCGTCGCCGTGGGCACGGCGGTGCGCTGCTCGCGCAGGGCCTGATCCGGCACCCGGATGCCGGGGTGTGGGCCTTCGGCTCGCTGGAACCGGCGCTGGCCCTGGCCCGGAGGGCCGGGCTGCGGGCCACCCGCGAATTGTTGCAGCTGGGCCGCCGGCTGACGGCCGAACCGGTGCGCGTTCCCCCGGGCTACACCATCAGCGCATTCGATGAGGAGGACGCCGCAGGGGTCGTGGCGGTCAACCGGGCAGCATTCGCCCACCACCCGGAGCAGGGGGCGCTGAGCTTGAGCGATTTCAAGGCGCTCCAGGCCCAGCAGTGGTTCGATCCGGCGGGGCTCCTGGTCGCACACGACGCCGCCGGGCGCGTCACCGGATTCCACTGGACCAAGCGTCACAGCGCGACCCTCGGTGAGGTGTACGTACTTGCCGTGGCCCCCACCGACGGCGGGCTCGGCCTCGGCAAGGGGCTGCTGCAGGCGGGGCTCACCCACCTCAACGATGTCGGGTGCCGCGAGGTGATGCTCTACGTCGAGGCCAGTGAGAAAGCCGTCGTGGGCCTGTACGAATCGGCTAACTTTGTCCGGATCACCACCGACACTATGTTCCACCAGGAGCTGCCATGACCGAGTTGCCCGTGGACCGCTATTCGGACCGGGAGATCGCATGGCTTGATTTCAACAACCGGGTGCTCGACCTGGCCCGGGACACCAGCCGGATCCCGCTGCTGGAAAGGGCCAAGTTCCTGGCGATCTTCTCCACCAACCTCGACGAGTTCTTCATGGTCCGCGTCGCCGGTCTCAAGCGCCGGATCCAGGCCGGGGTGGCGGTGGCCAGCGCCACCGGCCAGATGCCGCGCGAACTACACGCCGATCTACTGGCCCAGACCGCCACCCTGGTGGCCACCCAGTCCGAGGTGTTCCAAAGCGAGGTGCGCCCAGCCCTGCGGGACCAGGGCATCGAGATCCTGCGCTGGGACGAGCTGACCGCCACCGAGAAGGACAGGATGCGCACAGTCTTCGCCGAGCGCATCTTCCCGGTCCTCACCCCGCTCGCGGTCGACCCGTCCCACCCGTTCCCCTACATCTCGGGGCTAAGCATCAACCTGGCCGTGCTGCTGAAGAACCCGACGACCGGGGCCAGGCAGTTCGCCCGCGTCAAGGTGCCGCCGGTGCTGTCCCGTTTCGTCAAGCTGGCCGAGGGCAGGTTCCTGCCACTGGAGGAGATCATCGCGCGCCACCTGCGCCGCCTGTTCACCGGGATGGAGGTGCTCAGCCACACCACGTTCAGGGTGACACGCAACGAGGACATCGAGGTCGAAGAGGACGACGCCGAGAACCTGTTGTTCGCGCTGGAGAGGGAGTTGCTGCGCCGCAAGGTCGGCCGGCCGCCCGTCAGGCTCGAGGTCGAGGAGGGCATCAACGTCCAGCTGCTCGAGATGCTGATCAGCGAGCTCGACGTCGCCGAGGGCGAGGTGTTCAAGCTTCCGGCCCCGCTGGACCTTGGCGGCCTGTTCACCCTGGCCGATTCCGCCCGGGAGGATCTCAAGTACCCCAATTTCCTGCCCATCACGCATCCACACCTCGCCGCGGTGGAAAGCGCCAGCCCCGCCGAGGTGTTCACATCGCTCAAGCGCCGCGATGTGCTGGTACAGCACCCTTACGATTCCTTCGCCACGAGCGTGCAGCGTTTCATCGAACAAGCCGCCGCCGACCCCGGCGTGCTGGCCATCAAACAAACTCTGTACCGGACCTCGGGGGATTCTCCGATCATCGATGCCCTGATCGAGGCAGCGCAGGCGGGCAAACAGGTATTGGCGCTCGTCGAGATCAAGGCCCGCTTCGACGAGCAGGCAAATATCGGCTGGGCGCGCAAGCTTGAGAAGGCTGGCGTCCACGTCGTCTACGGGATGCTCGGGCTCAAGACCCACTGCAAACTTGCTCTGGTGGTGCGCGAGGAGGCCGACGGCCTGCACCGCTACGCCCACATCGGAACCGGCAACTACAACCCGAAAACGGCACGCCTGTACGAGGACATGGGGCTGCTCACCAGCAACCCCATCATCACCGACGACGTCGCCCGCCTGTTCAATCACCTGTCGGGGATGACCCAGGAGACGAACTACCGGCGGCTCATGGTGGCCCCGCACGGTATCCGCAACGGCCTACTAGAACGCATCGAAGGTGAGATCGTCCACCACCAGGCCGGGCGCCCGGCCAGGGTGCGGATCAAGGTCAACTCGATCGTCGACGAAACCCTTATCGACGCGCTGTACCGGGCATCGCGAGCCGGGGTCCCGGTGGATCTGTGGGTACGCGGTATCTGCACCATCCGCCCCGGGGTGGCGGGGCTCAGTGAGAACATCCGGGTCCGCTCGATCCTTGGCAGGTTCCTGGAACACTCCCGCCTGTTCTGGTTCGAGGGCGGTGGCCGGCCCGTGGTCGGGATCGGCTCGGCCGATCTGATGCACCGCAACCTGGATCGCCGGGTCGAGGCCATCGTCGGCATCACCAATGCCGAACATGTGCACCGCATCGGCAACCTGTTCGACCGCGCCTTCGCACCCGGGACAGTGCATTGGGAACTCACCGATAAAACCTGGTCGGTGCACACTCTCGACGACGAAGGGGCCCCGTTGATCGACCTGCAGGACACGCTGATCGCCGAGGCGGCGTCACGCCGGGGTCGATGAGTAAGCGGCCCGAGGTCCTCGCGGCCGGCGGGGTGGTCCTGCGGACCCACCACGGCACGCAGCAGCTGCTCCTGATCCACCGCGAGCGCTACGACGATTGGAGCCTGCCCAAGGGCAAAGGCAGGACCGACGAGCAGCTGCCGATGACAGCCACGCGGGAGATCCGTGAGGAGACCGGGGTGGATGCGATCCTCGGCCTGCGGCTGCCTGCGGCACGCTACCCGGTCAACAAGGGCATGAAATCGGTGCATTACTGGCGGGCCAGCGTGCGGCGGCAGCGGCCACGCAAACCCGACGCCGAGGTCAGCGCGGTGCGATGGTTCGCCGTCGACGAGGCGCTGGACCGGCTGAGCTACGACGACGAGCGCGTACTGGTCGAGACCGCGCTCACCCAGCCGGCCACCACAGCGCTGCTGCTGGTTCGTCACGCCAAGGCGATGCTGCGCAAGAACTGGACCGGTGACGACGACCAGCGGCGCCTCTCCGGCAGGGGACGCCGCCAGGCCGAGGCAATCGCCGACGTCTTCGAGGCCTTCGGCGTGGAGCGCCTGGTCAGTTCCCCGGCCCGGCGCTGTGTCGACACCCTCAAGCCCTACGCCAAGCTCGCCAAGCTCAAGGTGGAGGAGAAGAAGTCACTGACCGAGGCCAGCGGGACGAAACGCCCGGGTCGGGCCAGGAAGCTGCTGGCGGGGCTCCGGGAGGACCTGAGCCGCCCAACAGCCGTGTGCGGGCACCGCCCGGTGTTGCCGGCGATGCTCGACGGCCTCGGGCAGCCGCCCCGTCCGATGGTGACGGCCGAGATAGTTGCCCACCACTTCGCCGCCGACGGTGCCCTGGTGCGCAGCGAGGTCCTCAAACCCACCGCCTAGCCGCCGCGCATCCAGCCGCGGGTTCGTTGGCTCGATCACAGTTCACCGGCTGTTTACCCAACTCGGTCCGGCACGTCACCTTCGCCCCATAGCTTCGCTGGTGGATGACAACTATCCACGGCCCGGTCCGCCGGGCCTGCCTATCGCACATTGTGAAGGGATAACTTGCATGAAGATGCGTCTGAGCGCGGCCCTGGGCCTGAGCGCAGCTCTGCTCCTTTCGGCCTGCGCGGCCAACGAGACCACAGACCCCACTGGCAACGAGGCCACGACGACCGACCTCAGCGGCACCATCAACGGTATTGGAGCCTCCTCCAAAGACGTCGCCGAGAAGGCCTGGGCCCAGGGGTTCCAAACCACTGTCGCCCCCGACGCGACGGTCAACTACGCCCCCGAGGGTTCCGGGGCTGGGCGCGAAGCCTTCATGGGTGGCGGCGCCGACTACGCCGGCTCCGACCGGGCATTCACCCTGGAGGAGAACATCGCCGGATCCTTCGGAAAGTGCACAGACACCTCCATCGCCTACGACATTCCGGTCTATATCTCCCCGGTCGCGGTCGTGTTCAACGTCGACGGGGTCGATTCGCTGAACCTCGATGCCACCACGCTGGCCGCGATCTTCAAGGGCGACATCACCAACTGGAACGATCCCGCGATTTCGGCCCTGAACGAGGGCGTCACCTTCCCCGATCTGACGATCACCGCGGTGCACCGCTCCGACGAGTCGGGCACCACCGAGAACTTCACCGACTACCTGGCCGAAATAGGGGGGCAGGTGTGGGACGCCGAACCCGACAAGGCATGGCCCTATGAGGGTGGCGAGGCCGCCAAGGGCACCTCCGGCGTGGTCGGGGCAGTCACCAACGGTGTGGGCACCATCGGCTACGCCGACGCCTCGCAGGCCGGTGACCTCGGGGTGGCCAATATCGGCTCCGACGGCACCTTCAACCCGCCGACCCCCGAGGCCGCGGCGCAGCTGGTCGAGACCTCCCCGATCGAGGAGGGCCGCGCCGAACACGACCTGGCCATCGCGCTGGACCGTGAGGGCGACGGGTACCCGATCATCCTGGTGTCCTACGAGATCGTGTGCGCCGAGTACCAGGATGCGGCGACCGCGGAGCTGGTCAAGGCCTATGTGTCCTACGTCATCTCCGACGAGGGGCAGGCCGTGGCCGCAGAGAACGCAGGCAGCGCGCCGCTGTCGGCGAATCTGGCCGGGCAGGCCCAGGCAGCTATCGACGCGGTCAAGTGACCCGTATGATCTGAGCCGCAGCCGCGCCAGCTCCGCAGCGGGGATGGCGCGGCTCGCGCCAGGTGCGGGCACTGACCACGGACCCGAATCGATCCGAGGAGTTGCATGACGACCAGCACACCCCGCTCACGCCTTTCGGCTGATGCCCAACTGCGGCGAGATCCCAAGCGCTTCGGTGACCGCCTGTTCCGCGGCTTGTCGACCGGGTCAGGCATCACCATACTGGTCATCCTGGCGGCGGTGGCGACATTCCTGGTCGGGCTGTCGCTGCCTGCGCTGACTGCCCCCGCCGACGACCTCCCCTTCGGCAACTTCTGGGCCTACGTCGCCCCCTTCGCCTTCGGCACAGTGTGGGCGGCGTTCCTGGCGATGCTGTTCGCGGTTCCAGTGGCGGTGGGAATCGCGCTGTACCTGACCCACTACGCCCCCAAACCCCTCGCGCGCACGCTCGGCTACATCATCGACCTGCTCGCCGCGGTGCCGTCGGTGGTGTTCGGGCTGTGGGGCATCAACCAGCTCGCACCCCTGATGCGGCCCCTGTACGTGTGGCTCAACGACAATCTCGGCTGGATCCCGCTGTTCTCCGGTGAGGTTTCCGGCACCGGCCGCACCATCCTCACCGCCGCCCTCGTGCTGGCGATAATGGTGCTGCCCATCATCACTGCGCTGACCCGTGAGGTCTTCCAACAGACCCCCCGGCTGCACCAAGAGGCCTCCCTGGCGCTCGGCGCCACCAAGTGGGAGATGATCCGCCAGGCCGTGTTGCCGTTCGGGACTCCCGGCATCATCTCCTCCTGCATGCTAGGCCTGGGGCGGGCGCTGGGCGAGACGATGGCGATCGCCATGGTGCTCTCGCCCGCTGCAGTCATCAACTTCCAGCTGCTGACGCCCAGTAACCCCAACACGATTGCCTCCAACATCGCGCTGAGTTTCCCTGAGGCCTACGGGCTCGGCGTCAACGAACTCATCGCCACCGGGTTGGTGTTGTTCCTCATCACGCTGGCGGTCAACATGGCGGCCAGGTGGATCATCGCCCGCCGCAGCGAGTTCTCGGGAGCCAACTAATGAGCCATGCCACCACCACCCGCCAGGTAGCCGAACTCACCTCGGGCCAGCTGCCGAAGTTCACGACGCTGGGGATGCTCGTGGTCGCCATCGCGGTGGCCGGCGGGATCCTGGCTGTGTTCGGGGCCGCCGGCCCGGTATCCATCCCTATCCTCGGCGTGGCAGTGTTCCTGATCTCCATGTACGCCCTCAGCTACACGGTGGAGGGGCGACGCCGCGCCGCTGATCGCACCGCCCAGATAGTGGTGACCGGCTTCTTCCTTATCGCCCTGATCCCGCTGGTGTCGCTGGTGTGGCAGACGGTGAGCCAGGGCATGCATCGTTTCGATGCCGAGTACTTCAGTTCCTCGATGCGCAACATCCTCGGCGAGGGCGGCGGCGGGGTCCACGCCATCTGGGGCACAGTGATCGTCACCGGGACCGCAACGCTGATCTCGGTCCCGGTCGGGCTGCTCACCGCTGTGTACCTCGTCGAATACGGGTCCAAGAGCAAACTCGGGCACGGCATCAGGTTCTTGGTCGACGTGATGACCGGCATACCGTCGATAGTGGCCGGCCTGTTCGCGTACACGATCATCAGTCTCCTGCTGGGGCCCGGTACCAAAATGGGCCTGGCGGGTTCCATCGCCCTGACGATCCTGATGATCCCGACGGTGGTGCGTTCGGTCGAGGAGATGTTGCGGCTGGTGCCCAATGAACTGCGCGAGGCCTCCTACGCGTTAGCCGTGCCCAAGTGGCGCACAATTCTCAAGGTGGTCATCCCCACCTCGATCGGCGGGATAATCACCGGCATAGTGCTCGCCATCGCCCGGATCCTCGGGGAGACGGCCCCGCTGCTGGTCACCGCCGGGATCACCTCGTCGATGAATCTCAACCCGGTGGATGGCCCCATGGCCACGCTGCCGGTCATGGTGTATTACGAGTACACCCAGCCGGGGATCCCAGCCGATCCGTACCAGGCCCGTGCCTGGACCGGTGCCTTGGTGCTTATCTTGATCGTCATGGGCCTCAACCTGCTGGGTCGGCTCATCGCGTGGCGTTTGGCTCCCACACCGGGCCGCTGAACCCAGCCGAGACCAACCAGAAAGAACCCGCATGTCAAAGCGAATTGAGATTCAGGATCTCGATATCTACTACGGCAAGTTCCATGCAGTGAAGAGCGTCACCATGACGATCGAGCCGCGGGCGGTGACCGCCTTCATCGGGTCCTCCGGGTGTGGGAAGTCAACAGTGCTGCGTTCACTCAACCGCATGCACGAGGTCATCGACGGTGCCTACTGCACCGGCACGGTCCTCCTGGACGGGGTCAACCTCTACGACCCGGGCGTGGATCCGGTGCGGGTGCGCCGCCAGGTCGGGATGGTCTTCCAACGCCCCAATCCGTTCCCCACGATGAGCATCAAGGAGAACGTGCTGGCCGGTGTGCGGTTGAACAACTCCAGCATCAGCCGCTCCGAGGCCGACAACCTCGTCGAGGCCTCCCTCAAGGGCGCCAACCTGTGGAACGAGGTCAAGGACCGCCTCGAGCGCCCGGGCTCGGGCTTGTCCGGCGGTCAGCAGCAGCGTCTGTGCATTGCCCGCGCCATCGCGGTCTCCCCCGACGTGATCTTGATGGACGAGCCGTGCTCGGCGCTGGATCCCATCTCCACGCTCGCCGTTGAGGATCTCATCCACGAGCTCAAGGAGAATTACACAGTGGTCATCGTGACCCACAACATGCAGCAGGCGGCGCGGGTCTCCGACCAGACGGCATTCTTCAATCTGAAGGAACACGGCAAGCCCGGCGAACTCGTCGAGACGGGCCCCACCGAGAAGATCTTCCACAACCCGGATCAAAAGGCCACCGAGGACTACATCACCGGCCGCTTCGGCTGACCCGCGGCGCTGCCCAGCCCACCACGATGTACCCGCGGCACCTGTTGAGCAGCCGGGCGCACCGGGATCCGCGATGGCGATTTCCGGCCGGGCGAGCCGGCGCGGCGCGCCTAGCTACAGTCCACCTGGCCCAGCCAGGCCTTGAGCTCAAGCACCCGCCCCGCTGCGGCGTCAACCTGGGCGGCGAAGTCGGGATCGCTCTCGGCCTTGGCCACGGTGGCCTGGGTCATCTCGGCCATGATTGAAGGATCGGCGTTGATGACTATGTCACCGCCTGCGGCGATGAATCTGACGCCGCGGTCGGCCGGCGGCACGTCGGAGACTGACCCTGCCGCCCCCAGATCGTCGGAGATCACGATGCCCTCGTAGCCAAGTTCGCCACGCAGGATGTCCGTGATGATCTGGGAAGAGAACACTGCCTGGTTATCGGGATCGATGTTGCCGAACACGGCGCTGGAGATCATGACCGACGAGGCCCCGGCATCAATGCCTGCCACGAACGATGCCCAGTCCGGATCCCCCGGTGACACGTCGGTATCTACCGCGCCCTGCTCGTCGGTGTTCTCCACGACCTGCCCCAAACCGGGGAAGTGCTTGAGGCTGGTGGCGATCCCCGCGTCGTGCATGCCGGTCACGAAGCTGGTCACCGCGGCGGAGGTGACCTGCACGCTCGTGCCGTAATTGCGTCCCAGCGCGCCGATGGGCTGGTTGGATTCCTGCTTCTCGGGCGGCACCACATCGGCGACGGGGGCAAGGTCGAACAGCACCCCGGCATTGCCCAGCTCACGCCCCCAGCCGTAGGCGGCCTCCCGCAGCTCGTCGGACCCCAGTTCGGCCTGTGACACAGCGGCAGGGATGGTGCTGAATCCTTCACCTTGCAGGCGTTGCACCTCGCCGCCCTCCTGATCGACCGCCACCACGAGCGGCACGGGGCCGGCGTCGAGCCCGGTCAACTCGGCGGTCAGCTCGCTGACTGCCTGCACCCCAGCATCGGTGGTGCCCAACAGCAGCACCCAACCAAGCGAGCCGCTGGTGACCGCCTGCCTGGTGGCCTCGTCCAAGCCCTGGGTGGAGGCACCCACCATGTACAGCTGGCCGACCCGCTGTTCCAACGGCAGACCCTGCGCCACCGCCGAGCAGGCCGGCACCGCGGGCGCGGTGGGGGTGGGCTCAGCCGATGGGCCCTGCGATTCGACCCGAACGTTGGTGGTGGCTATCGGCTCCTCGCTGGGTGATGATTCTGCCTGCGGGGCTGGGGCGCACGAAGCGAAGAGGATCGCGACGAGCGCAGTGGACACGGCGGCCAGACGGGTATGCACCCTCGTGATTTTACCGGGGCCAGCCATCCGGGCGGCGCGGGGACTAGGCAGGTGCGTCGAGCGCCTCCGGCACCGGGGCATCCAGCAGGCCGAGCAACGCGTTCTCCACGACCTCCGGCAGTGCCGGGTGGATCCAGTACTGTTCGTGAGCCATCCGCTGCACATCCAGGCCGAAAGTCATTGCCTGAATCAGCGGTTGGATCAAGGTGGCGGCCTGCGGACCGAGGATGTGGGCGCCCAGCAGCCGGCGGCTCCTCGGATCGGCCAGCAGCTTGACGAAGTGCCCCCGGTCCTCCAGGGCCCACCCGTAGGCGACGTCGGAGTAACGCTGCCGCGAGACGACATAGGGGGTGCCCCACTCGATCAGCTGCTCCTCAGTGGCCCCTACCGCCGCCACCTGCGGATCGGAGAACACTGCATTGGGCACCAGCCGGTGATCCGTCCTTCGAACATTGCCCGGGCCCGCCAGCAGATTGTGCTGCACTGCGCGGGCTTCGGCATTGGCCACGTGCTTGAGCAGGTAGTCGCTGCTCACATCACCGAGTGCCCAGATGTGCGGCACCGAGGTGCGCTGAGTGTCATCAACGCGGATCTGCCCGTTGGACCGTACCTCCACGCCCGCCGCCTGGAGGTTGAGATCGGCCGAGTTGCGCACCCGTCCCGTGGCGTTGAGCAGTGCATCGGCGAAGTAGAGGTACTCGACGCCGTTGCGGTCTTCGGCCACTACCTGCAGGTCGCCGTGCGGGCCGGGCTCCACCGCCACCACCCGCTGGTTGAGCCGGAGCCTGGCGCGGGCCCCGAACTCGGCCGCGAAGGCCTCGGCAATCTCCCTGTCCTGCCCGGCCAGCACGTGATCGGCCAGCTCGATCACTGTCACATCGGTGCCCAGCGAGGCAAAGACGTGACCGAACTCAGCCCCGACGAAACCGCCGCCGAGGATCACTATGCGCTCGGGCTGCCGGTCCATCCGCATGATGTCGTCGGTGGTGTAGACCCGCCCCGCCAGCTCGTCCGGCACCTCAAGGCCCAGCGGTCGCGGGCTCGACCCCGTCGCGATCACGATCTGATCAGCGTGAATGGTGTTATCTCCGATGCTCAGCTGGTGGGGCGAGACGAACCGCGCCTCCCCGGTGAAGACGCTGACATTGGGCGCCTGCTCACGCCATTGCCTACCGCCGGAGGCAATGGGATCGATCCGGCCGAAGATACGGTCCCGGATGGCTACCCAGTCGCTGCGGGGCTCTCCCAGACGCACCCCGAGCCGACGGGCCTGCTCGGGCGCGGCGGCGTAATCGGCGGTCACGGCGAACATCTTGGTGGGAATGCACCCATGGTTGAGACACGTACCTCCGAACACATCGTCGCGTTCAATGATGGCGACATCCAGGTGCGAGAACCGATCGTCGATGACGGAGTTGCCGGAGCCGGTGCCGATCACGGCGATGTCGAAGTGCTGCATGGACCCATCATCGCACGCACCCCCCGGCGAGCCAGCCCGTCAGGGCCGGGCAGGCTAGTGAACCGTGATGCGCTTGGTCTCCACGGATCTGGCCCCGGTACCGTCGGCAGCAGCGGCAGACTCGGCGCTGATGACGTAATCGCCGGGTGCCAGGTCGGTGACCACTGTCCACGAACGCCAGCCGTTCTCGTCGGCCAGGGTCGCGATCTGCGGGTTCGCGTTGAGCACTTCCTCGCCCGTGGCGTCCACGATTGACACCACAGGCACCTCGGCGTCGGCCTTGACCATCCCGGCGATCAAAACGTCCCCGTTGTCGAGCGTGGCATCGTTGCGCGGGGTCCGGATCCACACAGCAGGCATCGGGTTGAGGGCGTCAAGGCCGAACCCCTCCGTGGATCGGAACGCCTCGGGAGGGGGACCGCCGTCGACCAGGAACCGTACCCGCAGCTCAGGATCGCCAATCAAATCGCTGACCGTGTAGGCCACCTGCCGGGCCGCGGCCATCGCCTGGGGCCCCGGTTCAATCCCCTCGAAGGCAGCCCCGGTCAGATTGACAGTCATCACGTGCCCGGTCAGCTCCACCCCCAACAA
>JBKEBG010000013.1:0-2032 GCA_047972985.1 Arachnia sp. | reverse complement strand
CGAAGCGGCCCTCGTCCTGGGCCCGGGCTGCGTTGGCGTGGCTGCGCAGCGCCAAGTCGAACATGGCGTCCTGGGTGACCTGCCACTTCTCGGCGATCAGGTCACCGCCGCGGAACTGGTGGATCTCCTGGTCCCCGAACCGGGTGTTCCAGCCCTCGCCGGCGAACGGGTAGCCATAGCCGAGCGCCGGGTCTCCGGAACTGTTCAGCGGCACGGTGCTCATCGACTCCACCCCGCAGGCGAGGATCAGGTCGGCTTCCCCGGACTTGATGCCCTGCGCGGCGAAGTGCACTGCCTGTTGGGATGAGCCGCACTGCCGGTCGATGGTGACCCCCGGCACGTGCTCCGGGTAGCCCGCAGACAGCCAGGCGTTGCGCGCGATGTTCCAGGCCTGTCCGCCCATCTGGGCCACGGTGCCGGCGATCACGTCGTCCACAGCCGCGGGGTCAACGCCGCTACGTTCGACGGCGGCCGTCATGACCTTCGCGAGCAGATCGACAGGATGCAGGTGGCTCAGTCCGCCCCCTCGCCTGCCGGTTGGGGTTCGCACCGCTTCGACGATGTAGGCCTCAGTCATACGTGGTTCTCCTTCACGTGGTTGCTCGCGGGCATCACAGATCGGTGACGTCGACTCGGGCGGTACCGCTCAGCGCCGGGGTGCCGTCCCCGAGGACGAGTTCGACGGCGCACTGGGCCACCACGCGCTCCCCCTCGGTCTGCACGTCGGTCACCTCGCCCCGCGCAATGACCTCGTCATCGCCCAAGACGTTGGCCAGAAAGCGCACCCTGATCCCGAGGAGTCGCTCGTGCGACCCGGACCACTGCGCAAGCATGTTCATGACGTAGCCCAAGTTGTTCGGCCCTTGATTGACCGGCCGGTCGCCCATCCCGAGAGCACGCACGGCGTCGACGTCGAAGTGACTGGGGTTGGGATCGCCCAGGATCGGCGCCATCGTCTTCATCTTCTCGCGGCTCACCGACGCCAGCCCCCACGGCGGCAGCTGCTGACCCACACTGATCGTCACGATGACCGCCTGGGGTAGACAACGGAACTGCGGGTGACCGCGGCTACGGTGCCGCCCTCGTCGATGAGCCGGATCTCGAAACCGATGATGTCGAAGGTGCCGGTCTTGGCTCCCTGTTTGCGCACCGCGGTGGTGAACTCACCCTCCGTACGCAGCCGTTCGCCGAGGGCCAGGGGGCGGACCAACTGGGTCTCGTGCTCACCGAACATCGGACCGTCAGCGGCGCTGGAGCCGCACAGCGCGAACACCTCATCCCAGGCCATGCCCTTGCCGACCGCGGAGGCGATGTACGCGAACAGCGGATGTGCGCAGGTGCCCTGAACGTCGGTGTGCAGGATGTCTCGCACCAGCCAGTCCTGGTATGGCTCGATGACGTACTCCCCGCCGGGCAACGGCCGACCGACGATGGCCGCCAGTTCTTCCTCTGTCACCTCAGCACCTTTCCACCAAACGATCGATAGATCTAATTCAACACCACGGATCGCCTGTTGCCAAGTGGTTCGCCCGGGGAGGGCATCAGAACGTGGAGGAAAGCCGCAGAAATGTTCGGGTGTCGGGGCTCAGGTTGGCGCCTGAGGCGGGAAAGTTAGTCCCGGCAGCGCCGCAATGGCTCAGGCCGAGGCGCCTTGAGGCTGATCGGCTGAGAACCCCTGGTTGGACAGTTCCCGCATCCGGCGTCGCAGCGCCTCGATGCCGCCCTCGGCAGCGACAGTCGCATCGGAGACGACCGTGGAGGCCATCATCCCCACGTAGGCCCCGGACAGGTCCTCGAGCGCATACCGGCCACCCGGGCGGTACCAGCGGGTCATCGAGTTCAGTTGACCCACCACGATCACGCCGGTCAGCTGGGCATCGAAGTCCGCGGAGAACACCCCGCTGGCCTGCCCGTCCTCGAGGATGTCCTGGACGATGCGCAGGTACTCCTCACCGGCCGCGGCGATCTTCGCACGACGCTCCGAACTGAGATGGTTCGCCTCCCGCAGCCGGATCGTGTAGGCCGTCAGGTG
>JBKEBG010000118.1:0-11469 GCA_047972985.1 Arachnia sp. | reverse complement strand
ACGCGTTGGCCGGGCATTACCCTCGCCACCTCGACGGCGCGCAGGGCTGTGGTGCCGGCGACCGGAAGCGTCGCGGCCTGCTCCGGTTCGACGCCCTGGGGCAGTGTCGCCAGATGACGTTCCTCGGCCAGAGCAAACTCAGCGAAGGTGGCGGTCCCTTGTCCGAACACTGCGTCGCCCACCTGCCAGCGAGTCACGCCCGGACCGACGTCTGCAACGAAGCCGGCAACATCCATGCCGAGCCGGCGCCGCGCTGGGTGCCCCAGTCCGTTGCCGAGGCGCACCATCCGGGGCACGCCGCGCATCACGAAGACGTCGGCCGCATTGACCGACGCTGCCATGACGTGGATCAAGAGTTGGCCCCTGCCGGGGACGGGGATCGGCGCTTCGCCGACTGTCAGGGTGTCTGCCTCGCCGTAGACGGGCTGAAGAAGGGCGCGCATGAAGTACTCCTTGCCGAGTAGTGCGAGTCGGAGGGTGCTAGTTGCTATCGGAGACCCGGTAAGTGAAGACCTCATCGAGGGGGACGCCGAGGGCATGGGCAATCTGGAAGGCCATCTCCAGCGAGGGGGAGTAGCGGCCCTGCTCGATGGCGATGACGGTCTGGCGGGTGACGCCGAGGGTGGCCGCGAGTTCCACTTGGGTGAAACTGCGTTCAGTGCGGAGTTCGCGGATGCGATTCGAGACCCTGGTGGGTTTGGGGCCGACCATCACAGCCCCCTGCGGTAGGCCGCGAGGCTGACGCCGATGCTCGCGAGCGAGCCAAGGAATGAACCCACGAACAGCACCGTCGCCGTCCAGAACGCGGGTGCTGAGTGGGCCAGCATGATGAGGGCCGCCAGCACGGCAAGCCCGGTGATTCCGCCCCCCGTACTCTCGGCGTAGCGCTCGATCTCGCGATCGCGCGTGTCGGTGTGCGCCTGGCCGCGAACGCGCAGCCACAGCCCCAACATCACCAGTGCGTAGAGGCCCCCGCCGATGAGCAGGGACCAGAGCATCGGACCTTGCCAGGCGACGTCGACGAGTGGGCGTCCGTCGGAGACGGCGCGCACCATGACGACTGACCAGTACGTAACAAACGTCACGATGCTGATGGCGAGTCCCGCCCAGGTATAACGCTCCGTGAAGGTCATGACGTCTCCCGATGTAAAAAGTTCTTGACATTGCCACGGTAGGGCGGGCGGGTGGCAATGTCAAGAATTCTTAACATTCGGGAGACGTGTCCTTCGAGAAGTACCGCCGCAGTAGCCCTTGGGGGTTCTCGTTCGTGCTCTGCTGCCGGAGTGATTAGGGGCCTGCGAAGGACACCGGTATGCCCGTGACGACCATGCACTCGGCGTGCGCGGACACCTCCTCGCCCCGATCCCACATCAGCCACCTGGTCCTGTGATAGCGTTCAAAAGCGTTCACCCCTCGCCCCCAGGAGCCTCTCCGTGAAAGTCCTTAACGAACCCTCCCCGTGCGGAAATCACCCGCTAGGTGGCTGGGAGACCCTCCGTTGGAGCGTCCCGCCCGGATCTGCGCACTTCTTGACGCCGCAGGTGTATGGGCCGAACGATGGTTGAGCACGACCTCGTTGACGTCTGGTTCACGAGGGCGCCGATCAGCGATCAGTGTCCGGGCGGGTGCCTCGACGACGGTGAACGTGCCGTTGCCGGCCGCCGTCGCTCCGGTGATCGTGAGGTCTACGTTGCGGCCCACGTCTTGCTGCGCCACGTCCTCGCCGATCAGGTGGGTGCGACCCCTGATGCGCTCACTTTCAGCCAGGATTCGCTTGGTCGGCCCTACCTGGCCGGGTACCCCGCGATCGACTTCAGTCTCAGTCACACCCACGGCCTGGCGACGCTCGCCATTGTGCGGGGCCATCGCGTAGGCATCGACATCGAGGCAGGCAGGCTGATGGACTCCCGTGTCGTCGCTCCAGCCGTGCTCACCCTCGCCGAGCACAACCAGCTCGACGGTGAGCCGCCCGCTGTCCGCCGTCGGCGAATCATCGAGGCCTGGGTGATGAAGGAGGCCTTCCTTAAGGCCACCGGTGAGGGTCTCCGGATCGACCCGAGACTGGTCGATACAACCCGGTCCCAATACGGGCGCATCCACCGCACCGACGGGCGCGGGCCGGATGCCTGGAGCGTTCACCTGCTCAAGGCAGCTCATGGCATCGCGGTAGCTCTCGTCTGCGATATCACGTCGCCAACCATCGTTCAGCACCCCGAGTTCCACGGTCACATCCGCGTCGGGAGTCTCGCATGACGGTGCAAACGCCGCTCGAGATCGCGGTCGTGGGGATGTCAGCGCGGCTGCCGGGCGGAGTCCATGACGAGCGTTCGTTGTGGTCGTTTCTCGCTTCCGGAGGTGACGGGATCACGGTTGTTCCGCCCGACCGTTGGGATGCCGAGCAGTTCTATAGTGAGCGACGGGGAGCCAAGGGCCGCGGCCAAAGCAAGTGGGGCGGGTTCCTGACCGACATTGACTGCTTCGACCCGGCGTTCTTCGGTATCTCCCCCCGGGAGGCGCGCTCACTAGATCCGCAGCACAGACTTGCCCTAGAACTCGCCTGGGAACTGCTCGAAAATGCCGACATCGTGCCCACTGCGCTGGCCGGGACCCGTACTGACGTGTTTCTCGGCATCTCCAACAGCGACTTCGCAGTTCTCGCCAAGAGTCGTCTTGAACTAGCCAGCCACTTCAGCGCCACCGGTATTGCGCTGAGCACCGCAGCCAACCGGATCTCCTACTTCCTCGACCTTCGAGGAGCCAGCATGGCCGTCGACACGGCCTGCTCCTCATCATTAGTGGCTACGGCGCTGGCATGTGGGCGGCTCGCCGCAGGGGACTGCGACCTCGCCCTTGTCGGAGGGGTGAACGTCGTCCTGTCGCCCGCTGCGATGGTGGGCTTCTCAAAGGCGGGTGTCATGTCGCCAGAGGGTCACTGCAAGCCTTTCGACGCCGACGCCAACGGCTACGTCCGCTCTGAGGGCGGCGCGATGGTCGCGCTGATGCCGCTCGACCGCGCCCACAACGGCGGCTACAGGGTGCTGGGCGTGATCCGTTCCGTCGCGCTCAACCAAGACGGTCTCTCGAACGGCCTCATGGCCCCCAACGGCCAAGCTCAGGCCGATTTGCTGCGCGAGGCCTACAGGCTCGCTGGGATCGATCCGGCCACCGTCGATTATGTAGAGGCCCACGGGACGGGCACTGTCTTGGGTGATGCGATCGAGGCGGACGCGCTTGCTGAGGTGACCGGACCCGGACGCCCCGCCGACCGGCCTTTGCTGGTCGGCTCCATCAAGTCCAACATCGGGCACACTGAGCCGGCTGCCGGCGCCGCAGGTCTGGTGAAGGCCTTGGCGGTGCTCAAGCACCGCCAAGTGCCGCCGACTCTGCACCATAGGCGGACCAACCCGCGCATCACGGATGCCGGCCATCTGATCCGGGTAGCCGACGACGTGATCGATCTGCCCGCGCAACCCGTTGTGGGCGTCAGCTCGTTCGGATTCGGCGGCACGAACGCCCACTTGGTGCTCACTCGTGATACCGCCACCCTCGCCTCTGCACGGTTGCCTGACGCCGACGACTGGGCGATACTGCCGCTGTCAGGGACATCGGAGGCCGGCTTGGCTGATCGAGCCTCCCAGTTCGCTGGAGAACTCGCCACCCCAGAGGTCGACCTCCAAGCCGTGTGCAGCACCGCAGCTCAGCGGCGCACCCACCACCGCCAGCGAATGGTGGTCTGGGGCGATCGGCGGACCATGGGTGAGGCCCTTGCCAACGCCGACCATCCACAACGCCGCAGCGGCGCAACCCGGCTCGGTCCTGGGGTCCGCACGGTGTTCGTGTTCTCTGGCCAAGGCGGGCGCTGGTGGCCCTTGGCGGAGGATCTTGCGCACCTGCCGGTGGCTGCTGGGCGGCTCGCCGAAGCCGACGCCATCCTGCGTGACCTGCACGGCTTGAGTGTGCTGGACGTGTCCCGCATGGCCCTCGACGACGATCGGCCCGCCGACCCGCGCGTCAGTCAGCCCGCCATCACCGCAATTCAGATCGCGCTCGCGGAACAGTGGCGCGCGTGGGGGATCACTCCGGACATGGTCCTGGGCCATAGTTTGGGGGAGGTCGCGGCAATGCACGTTGCTGGGGCCTTCGACCTCGCTACCGCCATTGAGGTAGCCGCTGCGCGCGGTGAAGTCATCGCCCAACTCGCCCCGCCGGGCGCCATGGCCCTGATCGCCTGCCCGGCCGAGCGTGTCGAGGGGGAAATCGAAGGCACTGATGGTGACCGGCTGTGGATCGCGTCGGTGAACTCCTCCGAAGAGACCATCGTCTCCGGCACCCCGGCCCTCGTCGGAGACCTTGTTGCTCGGATGGACGACGATCGTGTGTTCGCGCGCCAGTTCGCTGCGGTGCCCTACGCCTCCCATGGCCCGGGCGTGGCCGCGGCCGCAGACGAACTTGCTCGCTGCCTGGCGGGTGTGGTTGTGACAGAACCACTCATTCCGGCCGTTTCAACGGTGACCGGACGGCCCCTAGACAGACTGCCCGACGGCTCCTACTGGTCCGCGAACCTACGCCAAAGAGTGCTCTTTGGTCCGGCTCTTGACAGCGCCGTAGGTGACCACGGCGCCGCGGTCATCGAGATCGCCCCGCATTCCGGGCTTCGACAGGCCATTGAGTTTACCCTGCGCGAACGTGGCCTGGCAGAGTCGAGCATCCTGGTCGATTCCTTGCAACGTGACCGTTCCGCCCGCAATGCTCTCACGGCAAACCTCGCCGCCCTCCACTGCGCCGGCCAAGCTGTCGACTGGAGGGCGGTCACTGGTCCCTTCCGTCATGCGCCCCTGCCCCCACATCCATGGCAGCGGGAACGTTGGTGGTTGGCCGAATCCGAGACCACAAGCCTCAACGTCGTCGGCAATCATCCGCTGCTCAGTGACCACCCGACGATTGTGGCGGGCACCCAGCAGGTAATCCACACCCGCCGAATCGACCTACGGTGCGTCCCTTGGCTCGGCGACCATCGCGTGCAGGGCACCCCCCTCGTCCCGGCCGCTGCTCTGGCTGAGGCGATGCTGGCTGCCGGGCGGCGCGCCGGCCAAGGTACCGAGGCGTTGGCCGGCTTCGAGATTCTCACTCCAGTAGTGGTCCCCGAGACAGCCACCGCAGATAACGTACAGATCGTCGTTGAGGGTGCCACGGTCTCTCTGTTTTGCCGCCTAGCCGACGAGTGGACTCTGGCCGCGCAGACAGGCTTGGTTGCGGGCAGCCTGACGACGGCCGTGTCGAAGCCGCTTTCCGGCGAGGCCGTTGATGTTGCAGACCTTTACCGATCGTTCGAGGCTGTCGGGATCGAGTACGGCCCCAGCTTTCGCTGTCTGGAAGAGGTGCAGCGGTCCGGTTCGGCCACCCAAGCCAAGCTCGCTGCTAGCCCGGACCGCGGTGCCTTTCTGGTCCACCCGGCCGTACTCGACGCGGCTACGCAGGCCGCTGGTCCTCTCGTCGCCGCCCACGATGGGCGGGCATGGTTGCCCGTTGGCTATGAACACCTCGAACTGGCTCCGAACGCCGAAGTCACGGGCGCCCGGGCGGCGGCGCGTTCGCGTGACGAGGGCGCGATCATCGTCGATGTCACCCTCCTCGACGCCGATGGCGCCACCACTGGAATCGTAGGTGGCCTAAGGCTGCGCCCGCTCGATGCTGCTGACCGTGGGCCGCTGGAACTCCGCTCGTTGGTGTGGCGGGAGCACACCGTCCAGCCGCTTCCGCTGGGGCCGGTGTGTGTCCTTGGCGACGGTGCCACGACCGGTCGGGTGTGTGCCGCGCTTGAGGCAATGGGGGCGGAGATCCGCGCGGTGCCCGGAAGCGACACCACGGTCATCGACCTGCGCTTGATCGAACGACGTGGTGTCGCAGCCGATGCTGCTGTGGAACAGCTCTGGCTCCCTGTCATCGAACGGGTACGTGCCGCGCATCCAGGGCGCTACGTGCTCGTCACCGTGGGCGCGCAGGCGGTCCGTGATGGTGAGGTAGCAGACCCAGGTCAGGCGAGCCTATGGGGCCTTGCCGCAAGCCTGCTCAGCGAAGCCGGGCCCGCGGTGGCCGCTCGCCGCGACGTCGATCCTGCGACGCTAGCCAATCCGGAGGCATGGCTTCGCGCTCTGGCCGATCCGGCTCCCAGCTTGGCCGTGCGCGGCAGGGTGGTGTTGCGCCCAGAACTCCACGAGCCCGGGGAGTGCCGGGCCTCGACGGCTCCACTCGGTGCAGGCGCGGCGCACCTGTCGTCACGTGTTTCGGGAGTTCTCGGCTCGCTCGAATGGGTGCGCACCACGCGTGGGGGGCTGGGGGAGCGGGATGTGGAGATCGCCGTTGCTGCCACCGGGCTTAACTTCAGCGACGTGCTCAAGGCGCTGGGCACATACCCCGGTTCGGGGCCCGGCACACCACTTGGTGCCGAATGTTCCGGCACGGTGACGCGTGTCGGCTCCGGCGTCACTCGCCTTCGCCCGAACGACCGAGTCTTGGCGGTGGCGCCGCAGTCTTTTGGCAGCCATGTCGTCACAGACGAGGCTCTCGTCGCCCGGATCAGCGGGGGCGTCAGCTGGGCCGATGCCGCCGCTGCACCTATCGCCGAACTCACCGCTCGGTGGAGCCTACGTGAGCTGGCCAGGCTCCGGGCCGGCGAGACGGTGCTCATCCACTCCGGCACCGGGGGTCTTGGCGAGGCGGCGATTCGGGTAGCCCGCAGCGTTGGTGCGCGGGTGCTCGCCTCGGCCGGTTCTGAGGCCAAGCGTCAACTGCTCCGCCGCGCCGGAATCGAGTTGGTCGTCGATAGCCGGGAGGCGACGTTCTCCCGTCAAGTCCTTGCCCACACTGGTGGTCTTGGGGTTGACGTGGTGCTCAACTCATTGGCGGGACGGGGGCTGATCGAAGGCTTGCGCTGCCTCGCGCCGGGCGGCGCTTTCCTCGAACTTGGCAAGGCTGACGTTTACCGTCACCGCCACCTCGACCTCTCCTTGTTGCGCGACAATCGGCGCCTGCTTGTGGTGGACGTGCAGCAGTTGCTAGAGACTAGGCCAACTGAGTGCACGTCGCTCCTCGATGAGGTTGCCGCCGACCTCGCCACTCGCCCGGAGACTGCGCGCGTCACGAGTCATCCGGCTACGGCCACCGCTGATGCGTTCGTCGCGATGGCCGGGGCTACCCATATCGGCAAGCTTGTCGTCGAGGCGCCTGGTCCGGACCAGAGCGTCGTCGATGATCCAAGACTTCTTCCCGCCGAAGGTGTCCACGTCCTTGTCGGTGGGCTCGGCTCCGTCGGACGTTCTCTCTGCCGCGGCCTTGTCGAGGCCGGGGCCAAGACGGTGTTGCTGACGGCCCGCACCGTTCCCGACGAACTTCCATCCGACCTCGCCGACCTCACCGACCGCGCCGAGATCCGAACCTTGGCCCTCGACGTGACCGACCGCGATGCTGTAACGGGCTTCGCAGAGAAGGTCCACTCCGAATTCGGTACCTGCATCACGCTCCACCACCTCGCGGGTGCCCTCGATAACGCGATGGTTGCGAGCTTGACACGGGAGAAGTGTGGCCGGGTCGCTGGACCGAAGGCGCTCGGCGCTGAGCTGCTCGACGCGGCTTTCCCGGTTGGTTCGACCGACTGTTTTATCCTTCACTCCAGTCTCGCGGCCGACCTTGGTTCTCCTGGGCAAGGAAACTACGCCGCCGCGAATGCGTTCGCCGCGGCCATCGTCCGGGCCCGCCGAGCGAAGGGCGGACGGGGAGTCGTGGTCGCCTGGGGTCCGTGGCGCGGAAGTCTGGCCGACCGCGGCGCAGCCACCACCCTTATTGACGCTGTGGGTCTGCGATCGCTGAACGCAGAGCAGGGCGTTCAGCTGCTGGCTCGCACGCTTGCCGGGGAGGTCGGGGACGACGCGTACGCGATGGGCGTGGACCGGGCCCGGCTCCAGCGTGCTGCAGCTGACCAGCTACTACCGCTGCTGCTGGTTCCCCTCGCCGGAGTAGTCCACGAGGCCGCACCCCCCGCGGAGCCGCCCGTGCTAGCCGAATTGCGGGCGCTGCCTCCACAGATGCGTTTGCCCGTCCTTCAGCGCGAGTGCTGCCGCATTGCCGCCGCGACGATCCGGGTCGGGCCAGGGACCCTCGACCCGCACGCGCCACTGACCGCCATGGGCTTCGACTCGCTCGCCGGGCTCGAACTGGCGAACCGCCTGACCGCCGTGCTCGGTGGTCAGGTGTCGGTGACCACGATGTGGAAGCACCCCACGATCTCGGCGATATCCGAGCACTTGCTGACCGAACTGGACCTTGACGGCGACCCCGACGCGATCCCGCCACTCGAGTCGCAGCCTCGCTCGGCCCGAGTCGAGGCCATCCCGACGGCGGAGCCGGACGGCACCCGGGCCGAGTTGCTGGCCAAGATCCGACGACTGGAGAGCTATCGTGCCTGACGAACTCAGCCCCGACGAACTGCTGCGACGCGCCTCGCAGGTAATTGACGACCTCGAGGGCCAGCTCCGCGCCACTCACGAACCCATCGCCATTATCGGCATGGCCTGTCGGTTTCCCGGCGCCGAAACACCGGGCCAGTACTGGGATCTGATCCGCGCCGGTCGTGGGGAGGTGGGCGCGACCCCGGTCGAGCGCTGGGGTGGTGTCCCCGAGCAACAGACCAGTATCGGTACAAACCTTGGCCACTGGATCGATGATGTGACGACGTTCGACCACGCCTTCTTTGGGATTTCGCGACCCGAGGCTGCTGCAATGGACCCACAGCAGCGGTTCATTCTGGAGGAGTCTTGGCACGCCTTGGAGGACGCACAGATTGCGCCTGACAGTCTCGCCGGGTCTCGCACGGGCGTCTTCATCGGGGCTTCCAGCGTCGACTACGGAACGCGGAGCTTCCTCGACGCAGAGACGATCTCCGCCTACGCCTCCAGCGGCACCGCCCACTCCATTATCCCTGGGCGCGTCAGCTTCGCCCTGGATCTACGTGGCCCCAGTATCGCGGTCGACACCGCCTGCTCATCATCGCTGAGCGCCGCCCACCTGGCGGTCCGCTCCTTGCGAGACCGCGAATGCGACCTGGCCCTCGTCGGCGGTGTCCATCTCGTGCTCTCGCCCCACGCGGGGAATGCTTTTTCTCGTTACGGCATGCTCGCCGCGGACGGTCACTCGCGCGTCTTCGACGCCTCGGCCACCGGCTTCGGTCGCGGCGAAGGTTGCGCAGTCCTGGTGTTCAAGCGGCTGTCCGACGCCGACCACGATCGTGACCGGATTGTCGCCGTGGTCCGCGGCAGCGCAGCCAACCAGGACGGCCGGAGCGCTAGCCTGACGGCGCCGAACGGCCGGGCGCAGGTCAACGTGCTGCGCCAGGCACTTGCCGACGCCGACACCCCGGCAAGCAGCGTTAGCATGATCGAGGCCCACGGCACCGGCACGCCGCTGGGCGATCCGATCGAGGTAGAGGCCCTGGCAGAGGTCTACGGCGACGGCGACGAACCGTGCTGGCTGACCTCGTCGAAGGCCAACATCGGTCACAGCGAGGCCGCGGCGGGGGTGGCGGCCCTGCTCAAGGCTGCGCTCAGCCTGCAACAACGTGAGGTACCGCCACTGGCCGGGTTCTCCACCCTCAACCCTGCGATCGATCTGAGCGGCACCCGGCTGCAGGTGCCCACGATGGGCGCTCCGTGGCAGTCCAGCGGCCCACGCCGGGTGGGCGTCAGCGCGTTCGGGTTCGGAGGCTCAAACGCTCACCTTGTGCTGGAGGAGGGCCCGGCCAACGCACATCCAATGAGCGCGGCTGGCCAGCAGATCCCCGTGCTTACCTTCTCTGCCCGGAGCGCGGAATCCCTCACCCGTGCCGCAACACACCTAGCCGAGACGCTGGAGATCGCCGACCCGGCCGAAATATGCGCCGCGCAGGCAACCGGTCGAGCCCACCTGCAGTGGCGGGGTGCGCTACCGATTACAGAGACTGGCGCTGCTGTCGCTGCCCTGCGCGACTTCACCCCACCAGTGGGTCCCGCGCCATCGCTGGGCAAGGGCGCGGCGTTTCTGTTCACGGGGCAGGGCGCTCAGCGAATCGGCATGGGGCGCGACCTTTACGCCTCCGAACCGGCGTTTCGGGACGCGCTCAACGAGTGCGCTGGCATCCTCGATGGCCTTGTCGAACGTCCCCTGCTTGACCTCATCTACGGCGACGACGGCGACGCGATCCACCGCACCGAGAACACTCAGCCCGCACTGGTCGCGTACGAGTACGCGCTGGCGCAGCTCTGGCTCTCCCGCGGCGTCGTGCCAGAAGTAGTTTTCGGCCACAGCGTGGGGGAATTCGCGGCGGCCATCATCGCTGGGGTGATGGACCTTCCCGAAGCGCTCCGCCTCATCGCCGAGCGCGGCCGGCTGATGGCGCAGCACTGCGAACCGGGCGTCATGGCAGCTGTGTTCGCCTCTGCCGAAGACGTCACCCGGATCCTGCAAGGGGCGGAGGTCGAATGTGATCTGGCTGCGGTCAACGGGCCCCGCAACTGCACCATCAGTGGCGGTAGCGAACAGATCCGGAAGGCAACCACGTCGCTGACGGCTGCGGGCGTCGAGACCCGCCACCTAACGGTGTCCCGTGCCTTCCACTCCGAGCTGATGGCCCCCGCGCTGGCAGATCTTGTGACTGCGGCTGGTTCCCTGGAGGTCCGGGTTCCGAAGATCCCCATGATCTCGTGCTTCACTGGGCGCTTGTGTGACTGGCGCGAGCCTCTCGCCCCGCAGTATTGGGCCGACCAGGCACGCGGCACCGTACAGTTTCACGCCGGTATCCGCACCGCACTTACCCTCGGTTGTCGCGCTTTTATCGAGATAGGCCCGCGTGGCACGCTGCTTCCGTTGGTCCAGCAGATCGCCGACGATGACCTGGCACTGATCGCCAGCCAGGACCACGATGGTAGCGGAGACGTGCATTTTGCTGAGGCACTCGCGGCTGCCTACCGTGCTGGTGTCCCCATCAAATTTCGGGACCAGCCTCACGGCCACATCGACCTGCCTCTCTACGCGTTCGAGC
Organism: Arachnia sp.; assembly: GCA_047972985.1. Lineage (GTDB taxonomy): Bacteria > Actinomycetota > Actinomycetes > Propionibacteriales > Propionibacteriaceae > Arachnia. The sequence goes on along the minus strand of JBKEBG010000118.1, from coordinate 401 downwards.
GCACCAGCTGCTGGCTGGAGCCATCCACCAGCACTCGTACCGCGCAGACTCCCCCCCGAGATATTGCCGGCCTGGTGTACGACCTGGATTGGGTTCCGGTGGCACCTGGAGGCGCGGTCACGACCAGACCCTTGGTGCTCGGAGATGGCGTGCTTGCGGCCTCGCTTGGTGGTCACTACGCGGCTGCCCTCGACGATCTGGCCAGCCTTCTCGGCGAGCACCCCGAATCTCCGGTCGTGGACGGCCGGGCGCTCTCTGATGCCGTCGCAGCCCCTTCGGCTGCCACTGGTATTGGCGCCCTGCTCAGGCTGCCGGGGATCGCGGGCCGTACGATCCGGGTGCTCACACAGGGAGCCGTCTCCCCAGTGGGGCTGGACGACATTGTGCCCTCGCAAGCTGCG
>JBKEBG010000038.1:0-11457 GCA_047972985.1 Arachnia sp. | reverse complement strand
CGGCCTGCTGAGCACCGGTGCGCTGGCCGAAGGTGTTCCGGTGCAGCGTCTGCTCACCGGGATCGCCGGGTTGGTTGTCATCCTGGGGCTCGCCGTCGCGCTCGGCGTGGCGGGCGGCAGGGGCCGGGCGGCCAGGATCGGGCGGCTCCAGGTGGGCCGTTACGGAATGCTGACGGCCAGCTGGGACGTCCCAGGGTTTCATGTCGGGGCGGAGCGGATGGATCACTGGGTGCTGTGGGACGACATCGCCCGGGTCAGGCGGGTGCGTGGATTCGTCGTATTCGAGATGCGCCGCGGCCGTGGCTATGTCAGCCCCTGGGGCATCGCGCTGCCCGCGGATTTCGTTCCAGCGGCCGCCTGGCAGCATCTCGTGGCACTGGGGGTGGCCAGCCGCTGAGGATCACCGTCTCGGGGGCGCCGCACCTGGCGCCGGGATGGTCATGATCTCGGCGGGCGCGCGCCCAACGCGCAGCAGGCGCCCCATGTGGTGCAGCGCCGGGGCGATGTGGGTGTAGAACCTGAAGTAGCCCTCGCAGAGGTAGCTGAGCCCCGGTTCACCGTCGCTGGTGGTGGCGAAGCGATCCTTGGGGCAACCGCCGTGGCAGGCCCACCGCACTGGGCATTCCTGGCACTGCCGGGTCAGTGAGGTGCGCTTGGCGGTGCCGAACTCGCGCTGGAACGGCCCCTGGACCAGGTGCTGCAGGTCATCGGTCGCCACATTCCCGAGCCGATATCCGGGTTCCACGAAGTGATCACATGAATACAGGTCCCCGGTGTGCTCGATGGCCACGGCATCGCCGCACTCGGGAGCGTGCACGCACAGCCCATACTGGCCGAACAGTGCCCCCAGCGCCACGTCGAAGTCCTGCACGTACACCGAGCCGACATCCCGGCCGACCCATTCGTCGAAGACCGCGATCAGGAAGTCGCCGTACTGCCCGGGCAGCACCGAGCGCGACGAGACTTTCGTGCCAGTTTGCCGGTACAGCACGAAGCGGCCCTGCGGGTCGCGCCAGCTGGCCTCGGCCACAGCCTCGCTGCCCGCCTCGAAGCGTTCCACGATGGGGATGAATTGCATGAAATCGGCGCCGAGGTCGTCGCGGAAGTGCCGGTAGACCTGCAGCGGATGATCGCCGTTGACGGCGTTGACGGTGCACAAGATGTTGGCCTCGACACCATGGCGCTGCAGCGCTCGCCACCCCCGCACCACCTGCTCGTAGGTGCCGCGGCCGGCCTTGTTCACGCGGTATCGGTCATGCAGCTCGGGTGGGCCGTCGATGCTGACCCCCACCAAGAAATTGTGCTCGGCCAGGAACCGGGCCCACTGATCGTCGATGAGGGTGGCGTTGGTCTGGATGGTGTGCCGGACCTGCTGCCGGGGCCGTCGCAGCTCCTCGGCCAGGCACACCGCCTCCCGGAAGAACTCGAGCCCGCGCAGAGTCGGTTCCCCGCCCTGCCAGGCCAGGATCACCTCACCGTCGGGCTGCGAGTCAAGGAACTGCGAGATCCAGGCGTGGCGCACCTGCTCGCTCATCTCCTGTGACGAGGCATCCCACAGCACTTCTTTGGACAGGAAGAAGCAGTAGGAACAGTCCAAGTTGCAGGCGGCACCGGTGGGTTTGGCCAGCAGCGAGAACGGCCGCCGCACCCCGATGGGTGGCGGCTTGGGCGCGGCGCCGGGCGCGTGGGTGGTCACTGGAGCACCATCATGGCCCCGATGCTATCCGCCCTTGCCGTGAGCGGCCGCCCGGCGGAAGGGAATATTCTCCGGGCCCAGAGGTTTGTACCCAAGGGTGGGCCGATGATGTCCCGGCAGTATCCGTTCGACCATCGGGAGATCCTATGACCACCACCACAGCCTCGACCCGCACCGCAGCCACCGACGCCCCGATCCTGGACGTCCTGGCCCAACGGTGGAGCACCCGGGTCTTCGACACCTCGGCAGCAATCGACGAGGCCGCCCTCGCGAGCGCCCTGGAGGCGGCCCGGTGGGCCCCCACCGCCAACAACCTGCAGCCGTGGCGGGCGATCCTGGCTCGTCGTGGCACCGCCGAGCACGCCACCCTCGTGGCGTCGCTGAGTGGGTTCAATGCCGCCTGGGCGCCCTCGGCGGGTGCTCTCGTGGCGTTCGTGGCCGAGACCGAACGCGACGGCCAGCCGCTGCGGTTCGCCGAGTACGACGCGGGTCAGGCCGCCGCGCACTTCACTATCCAGGCTCACGCCAGCGGGCTGGTCACGCATCAGATGGGCGGCTTCGACCGCGCCGCGATCGCCGAGGCTTTCGGGCTCGACACCACGCTGCTCCCGATCACCGTGATCGCGGTCGGCGCGCTGGGTGATGTGCGCTCGGCCTCCGAGGAGCTCCAGTCCAGGGAAAGCGCCCCCCGAACCCGCCGTCCGGTGGCCGAATCGGTCCTGGTGGACGCCTGACCCGGGCTCAGTAGTAGTAGGGAAACCTGGACCAGTCCGGGCTGCGTTTGCCCAGGAACGCGTCACGGCCTTCGACCGCCTCGTCGGTCATGTAGGCAAGGCGCGTGGTTTCGCCCGCGAAGACCTGCTGGCCGACCAGGCCGTCGTCGATGAGGTTGAACGAGTACTTCAGCATCCGCTGCGCTGTGGGTGATTTGCCGCAGATCTTGGCCGCCCATTCGAGGCCGACGTCTTCCAGATCGGCGTGCGGCACCACCTGGTTGACCATCCCCATGCGGTGGGCGTCCTCGGCGTCGTAGACATCGCCGAGGAAGAAGATCTCGCGGGCGAACTTTTGCCCCACCTGACGCGCCAGGTAGGCCGATCCGAATCCTCCGTCGAAGGAGCCCACGTCGGCGTCGGTCTGCTTGAAGCGGGCGTGTTCGGCGGAGGCCAGGCTCAGGTCGCTGACGACGTGCAGCGAGTGACCGCCGCCCGCGGCCCAGCCGTTGACCATGGCGATGACCACCTTGGGCATGAAGCGGATGATCCGCTGGGCCTCCAGGATGTGCAGCCGCCCGAGCTTTGCCCTGTCGACGGTCTCCGCCCCGGCGCCGTCGGCGTACTGGTAGCCCTCACGGCCGCGGATGCGCTGATCTCCGCCGGAACAAAATGCCCAGCCGCCGTCTTTGGCCGACGGACCGTTGCCGGTGAGCAGGACGGCGCCGACGTCGGAGGCGGTGCGGGCATGGTCGAGGGCCTGGATCAGCTCGTCGACAGTGTGGGGACGAAACGCGTTGCGCACCTCGGGCCGGTTGAAGGCGATCCGCACCGCTGGCACGTCCACCGCCCGGTGATAGGTGATGTCGGTGAACTCGAAGCCCTCGACGCAGCGCCACAGCTCGGGCCGGAACGGGTTTGTCATCGCTGCCTCACTAAGCCCCGAATGTGAAGAATGCCCGCGACCAGGGTCACGGGCGGCCTGGCGCGCTCGGAGGGACTCGAACCCCCAACCTTCTGATCCGTAGTCAGATGCTCTATCCATTGAGCCACGAGCGCTTGGGCGAGACGTAACTATACGCGACGCCACGGATGCGTCCAAACCCGGCCGGATCGGCCGGGTTTTCGGCGCTGGGGCCAGGGGCGTTCGTCGCCGGCCGGGCCTACACAAGACGCCGCCGCATCCGATCCGCCAACGCACATGAGGCCTCGGCGGATCGATTCGACGGGGTTTCGTGCTGTGTGCCCCGGGGTGGGGCGCTGAGCCACCGGGAGGAAACAGCGGTCGTGCCCGGGCCCAGCGGAGCCGGTGGGTGCCAGCCAGGCCGCGAGAAAACCTCGGACGTGGGCCGAGCCCAGGCTCGCTTGTCAACGCATCGACAGCTCTTGGCGGAGGTGGCGGGATTTGAACCCGCGATGGGGTTGAAGCCCCAAACCCGCGTAGCAGGCGGGCGCCATAGACCGAACTAGGCGACACCTCCAAGACTCGGCAAGACTATCGGAGCCCTCACGGCCCCGGCAAACCTCGGCTAGGCCCGGCCACCCAGCCCACGTACACTGGGGAGAGCATTTCAGGACCGCTTCGCCGCGAAGGGAGACCATGAGCGATAGGGAACCGCCCAGGCCGCGACGCGCCAGCCTCGACGACACCCCCCCGGAACTCACCGAGATCTACCGTTCCGGGGGCCATCGCTCGGCTCGTCACGCCGACCCCGCCGACGGGTCACGTGGGCCGCTGGTGGAGGAGTTGAAGCCGCGCGCCGCGAAGCCACGCACCCTTCGCCGCAGCCTCGCGCTGACCACCGCATCGGCGGTTTTGCCCGGCTCGGGGCTCCTGGCGGCACCCAAGCGTGTGCACCGCACCCTGGGCGCGATGGTGGTGACGCTCGTGTTGACCCTCACCATCGCCACAGTGATCTGGGCAAATATGGCGCTCAGCGATCTCGCCGGCATCGCCGTCAACCCGCGACAGCTGACCATCTTGTCCGCCGGCGTCGTCGCGGTGGCGCTGGGCTGGGTTGCGCTGATCACCGGGACCCACCTGGTCACCCGCCCGGGCGGCATGACCGCAGGCCGGCGAGCAGTGGGTGCCTTGCTGGTCACCGCGCTGAGTTTCGTGGTGTCGGCGCCGCTGGCGGTGGCCGCTCGATACGCCTACGACCAGCGGGAATTATTGGAGACAGTCTTCGCCGACGAAGACGACGTCAACTCCGGCAGCCGGCCAACCCTGGATGACGGGAACGACCCCTGGGCGTCGATCCCCCGGCTCAACATATTGATCCTCGGCGGGGACAGTTCGGACGAGCGCACCGACCTCTACGGGGTGCGCACCGACGCGATAATGGTCGCCTCCGTCGATACCGCCACCGGCGAAACTGTGCTGATCCAGCTACCCCGCAACCTGCAATACACCCCGTTCCCCGAGGGATCGGAGTTGGACGAGGCATTCCCCAGTGGCTTCACCGGCGACGGCGACGCCGCCAACTGGTACCTCAACGCCGTCTGGCCGATGATCGAGGGAGATTACCCCAGCCTGCTGGAGGAGCAGACCTATCGTGGCGCCGAGGCACTCAAGCTGGGGGTCGAGGGCATCACCGGGCTTCACATGGACTACTTCGTGCTGGTCAACATGGACGGGATCCAGGAGTTGATCGACGCCATGGGCGGCGTGACGGTCAACATCAACCAGCGCCTGCCCATCGGCGGCGATACCACCGGCCGCCAGCCGAGCGGCTACCTCGAGATCGGCCCCGATCAACGCCTCAACGGCTACGAAGCGATGTGGTATGGCCGCAGCCGCAAGGACGATCCCAACGGTGACTATGGGCGCATGGCCCGCCAGTCCTGCCTGGTGGATGCCATCATCCAGCAGGCGAACCCGGCTACGTTGCTGACCTCCTATGAGGCGATCGCCGCCGCCTCTGCCGACATGATCATGACCGACATCCCGCAACAGGTGCTGGATCCCCTGCTGACCCTGGCCCTGCGGATCAAGGACGCCAGCATCTCCAGGGTCCTGTTCGTCGATGGCCAAAACGGCTACTCCTACGCCTATCCCGACTTCGACACTATGCACGAGACAGTCGCGGACGCCATCGAGACCTCGCAGGAACCAGACACCCCCCCGACCTCGACCCCGCAAGAGACTCCAGCGGAATCGACACCGGAGGAATCCGCCACCGATCAGCCCCCGGCGGAGGAGCCGTCGTCCGAACCCTCCCCCAGCCACGAGATCTTCGTCGACGGCGCCCAGTCGGTCAATGACGCGTGCGCCTACCACCCCGTCGAGTCCGACGACGAGTAGCCCTCACCGGTGCCGCGCCGCTACTGCGGCGCCGACCTAGCCCTGCTTAGCCTGGTTGAGGCGCTCGGTCATGTCGTCGAGGATCTCTGGGACCAGCTGCAGGGCACCCGGACCGAAGACAAGCTGCGAACGACGCTCCCCCTCATAGAGGCTCACCTGGGCCCCGCCGTGGGCCTGGGTCACGCGCGTGATGCGACGCCACTGGCCGCGATGGCGGGCGTGGGGGCCCTGGAACTCGTACCCGCGGTCGGTCAGCCTCAACCGCACCGTGTTGCGCTGTGCTGCGATGATCGTCAACAGCAGCAGCAGCACCCCTAGCCCGAGCACTATCCCGGCGGCCACGCTCACCCAGATCGGCCAGGCGGCAACCCGGGACCACCACAGCCCCACGGCCCCCACAAGGCTCATCACAGCAGCGATGAAGAACGCCCGGGCCGGCGGACGGCTGCGGATGACGTATTCGCTGTCCTCCATGGACCCACGATAGCGATCAGCCCCCGGCCACACTGCCGCGACGCGGCGAGGGTGGGATTCGAACCCACGGAGCGTTTCCACTCGGCCGCTTTCAAGGCGGCTGCACTAGTCCACTATGCGACCTCGCCACTGTCCCGAAGGGGCAGCGCGACCATCGTAGCCGCCGGGGCACAATTGTCGCCATGCCACCGCGTTCACCGCTGCCACCGCGCCACGGGCTGCAAGCCGCGTGGGTGCGGACCCCGGATCGCGCCAAGGAAGCACCACCCTGGGCGACGATGCGCGACTTCCTGCTCGACAAGCTCGGCCCGGGACGCATCGATGTGGACCCGATGCTCGCCGCGGGCGAGTTCGTCGACGATCACGGCATCCCCTGGCGAGGCGACGAGGCGTATCGGCCCCACACATTCGTCTGGTTTCACCGGCGGCTGCGCCCGGAGGCCCCGGTGCCGGGAGAACTCACCGTGATCCACCGCGACGAACGCGTGGTGGTGGTCGACAAGCCCCACTTCCTCAGCTCGATCCCCCGCGGTCGCCACGTGCTCGAAAGCGCCGTGGTCAAGGCGCGGGCACTGCTCGGGTTACCGGAACTGGCCCCCGCGCATCGGCTCGACCGGGGCACCGCAGGGGTGCTGCTGTTGACCACCCAGCCCCGCTGGCGAGCGCCTTATCAGGGACTGTTCGCCGCCGGCCAGATCACCAAGACCTACCACGCGATCGCCGGCCACCGCCCGGATCTGGCGCGCCCCACCACTGTGGCCAGCCGGCTCACCAAGCAGGTGGGCACCCTCCAGGCCACCACTGTGGAAGGCGAGCCGAATGCCTGGACCGATCTAGTGGTGGCGGAGGTCCGGGGGCGGTGGGCCCGCTACGAGGTGCGTCCGGGTACCGGCAAGACACACCAGATCCGGGCTCACTTCAACTCGCTCGGGATCGCTTTGGCCGGTGATCCGCTGTACCCGGTGGTGCGCGATGTGGACATCGACGACTTCACCACCCCGCTGTCGCTGCTGGCATATTCGCTTGAGTTCACCGATCCCGTCGACGGCACCCGGCGCCGGTTCGAATCGCGCCGGCGGCTGGCCTGGCCCACGAACTGATCTCCCGGGGCCCACTGCCCCCGACGCTCCGGCCGGAATGCCTCGTGGACAATGGAGACATGAGAGTCGTGAGTGTGAGCGAACCCGGCGGTGTGGCGAACCTCTCGATAGTTGACGCCGCGCCCCCCATACCCGAGGCCGACGAGATCCTGGTACGCGCTGTTGCCTCCGGGGTGAACCGGGCCGACCTGCTGCAACGGCGTGGCCACTATCCCCCGCCGCCAGGGACCACCGACACTCTCGGCTTGGAGGCATCCGGGGTGGTCGAGGCCGTCGGAGCCGATGTCACGCGCTGGCGGCCCGGGGATGAGGTCGTGGCGCTCCTGGCCGGCGGCGGTTACGCCGAGCAGTTCGTCGTGCCTGCCGGTTCTGCGGTGCCCCCGCCGCCGGGGGTGGATCTGGTGACCGCCGCGGGGGTGCTGGAGGTGGCGGCCACCGTGGCGTCCAACTTCGCCACCGTGGGGCTGGCGGCCGGAGAGACTGTCCTGATCCACGGTGGCGCCGGTGGCATCGGGACCTTCGCCACGCAGTACGCAGCCGCGTTGGGCTGCCGGGTCGCGGCCACCGCGGGGACCCCGGCCAAGCTGGAACACTGCCGCGAATACGGCACCGACATCGCGCTTGACTACCACGAGGACTGGGTAGCCGGGCTCATGGCGGCCACCCAGTCTCACGGGGCCGATGTGATCCTCGACATCATGGGCGCGAAATACCTGGAGCTCAATGTTGCCGCGTTGGCGGCCCGCGGGCGCATGGTCACCATCGGTCTCCAGGGCGGGGTCAAGGGAACCCTCAACCTCGGGTTGTTGTTGAAGAAGATGGCCACCCTCACCGCCACCAGCGTGCGCTTGCGCAGCGTCGCGGAGAAGTCGGCAATCTGCACCCTCGTCGAGGAACAGGTCTGGCCGATGCTCGGCTCCGGGCAGGTACTCCCGGCCCCCACCACGAGGTTCGATTTCGACCAGGTGCGCGCGGCTCACGAGTATCTCGACTCCGGCACCAACATCGGCAAGGTGGTGCTCGTCCATTCTGGCCGGTGATGCGGGGCTGAGCTGCGCGGTTACTGTGCCAAACTGTCCTTATGAAGGTGCTAAGCGTGGTGGGGGATCGCCCGCATCTGGTTCATTTGGGGCCGATTGCCCAGGTCTTGAGGCAACATGGCCAGGTCCAGCACGTCGTGGTTCACACCGGTCAGCATTACGACCCGATGCTGTCCGACGTGTTCTTCCGGGATCTGGGAATCGACGCCCCGGTGGACCATCTCGGGGTCGGTGGAAGTTCGCCTGGCAGGCAGACCGGTGAACTGCTCGCCAAGCTCGACGCTGTGCTGGAAGAGCACACCCCCGACTGGGTGCTGTGTGTGGGCGACGACAACGCCGCCGTGGCCACAGCCTTGTCGTGCGCTAAAAACCCCAAGGTTCGCATGGCCCGGCTGCAGGCAGGGCTACGGTCTTTCCGCCGCACCGCCTCCGACGAGGTCAACCGCGCCGTGACGGATCGGGTGGCGGATCTGCTCCTGGTCCCCACCAGGGTCGCGATGGACAACCTCGCCCGCGAAGGCCTCGCCGGCCGGGCGGTCTACACCGGCGATGTCATGGCCGATGTGTGCCTGAGCACCAACGCTGCCGTGGCCGGCGACCCCTTGCCGTTGCCCGCCGGTGTGACCCCGCAGGACCCCTACGCCATCGCGACGATCCACCGGCCGGAGAACACCGACTCCCCCGGGCGGCTCAAGGGCATCCTCGACGTGCTGCGGCGCGCCGAGCTGCCGGTGGTCCTGGTGACGCATCCGAGGCTCGCGGCGCTGTCGAACCGTCACGGGCTACGACTCAGCGGCGGCAGCATCCATCAGAGCCTCTCGCTTCGCTACCCGGAGATGACCCGGCTGCTGTCCGGCGCCGCCGGCGCTGTCACGGACTCCACCGGGCTGCAGAAGGAGGCATTCCTGCTGGGGGTCCCCGTCACCACGCTGCGCCGCGAAACCGAATGCCCGGAGACGCTCACCGCGCAGCGCAACGTGCTGGACGTCGCCCTGGACACACTGCCCGACGGCATCGTCCGCACCATCGGCAACGCCCCATCGCCGCACCCCTACGGCGATGGCCGCTCGGCCCGCAACGTCGTCGACGCCATCCTGGCCGCCTGAACCAGCGCCACCGTCGGCGGTTCACTCGTCGGTGCGAACCTCCCGGGTGAGCCGCACCAGGTAGTGGTACATGTCTGCCCTGGCCGCCGAGCGCGCGACCTCCAAGGGCTCGCCGTTGACGTCGTGGGCGTAACGCAATATCGCCAGGAGCGGGGCACCCGGATCGATGTCGAGCAGCCTGGCCTCGGCGGCCGAGGCGATCTCGGCCCCGATGTAGTCCAGCGCCTCGGCCGCGGGGCGGCCCACGACTCGGGCGAACTGGCGGTACAGCGATCCCCCTTTGACGAAGCTCCGCAGATCCAATGTGGCGGCTATATCGTCGCTGAACCAGGAATCGTTGATGGAGAACGGGGTTCCCGATGCTGTGGTCACCCGCCGCAACCGCCAGATGCTGCCACCGCCGAGGAACTCGTGGATATCTGGCCGCGGGTTCGGGTCGAGCCGCAGCGTGACTTTCGTCATTGCGGGGGTATATCCCAACCCGAGGATGACCTCAGAAATACTGCGCAGCGAGCTGAGCGAATGAATGATCCCCGCCTGCTTGGTGACGTAGCTGCCCGATCCCCGGCGGGTGGTGATCACACCGATCCGGCTGAGGTGGGCGATGGCAGAGCGGACTGTGTTGCGGCTGCAGCCAAACCGGCGCATTAGCGCCGATTCACTAGGCAGTTTGCTTGACAGCGGGAACCGCCCTGCCTTGATCTCCTCCAGCAGTGTGCCCGCGATCGCCACGTAGCGTGGCGTCGTGGCTACAGACATGGCGTCATGCTAACCGACGCGCCACGGCCGCCAGCCGCTGCACCAGGGGAAGCAGATCCAGGTCATTTGCCTGCTGAACCTGGCGGTATTCGTCGGCCGGGATTGCCTCGAACCCGCGCATGGCACCGGCGATCGCGCCCGCCATACAGCCGACGGTGTCGGAGTCCCCGCCCGCCGAGGCCGCCAGACACGCCGTCAGCCACGGATCTCCGCCCGCGGCGACGAAGAAGCCGATCGCGGCCGGCACAGCGTCAGCGGCGGGCAGCCCGGTCCCCACGCCGAGCGCGATCTTACGCACCGCGTCGTCGAAATCGACGGAGGCGATTGCCAGCTCCACAGCGAGATCGATCCTCGTGGTGATCGCCGGGCCCGGGACGACTCGGCCATGTTCGGCCCCCAGCGATTCGCCGATGAGGGCGGCTTGCCGGGCCCCGCGCACGACGTCGACCAGGCTGGCGCCGTCCACCATGGCTGCCGCGACCCCACCGGCGATGGCCGCGGCACCAGCGACCCCGGCATTGGTGTTGTGGCTAGGGACGCAGGTCAGGAATGCCGCCTGGGCGGCCGCCTCGATGTTGCCGGGGTTGACCAGGCCCGCGGGGGCCACGCGCATGGCGCCGCCGTTGCTGGATCCCTCGGTCATGATGCGCCCGGCCCGCCCGACGTCCCAGGGGCTCACCCCCTCCCGGAGCCGGTCGATCGCCTTACGGGTGGTCGGCCCGGCGAAGTGAGGATAGTACTCAGGCTTTCCCGACCATTCGAGGATCATCTCGGCCACGGCCTCGGGGGTGGCCTCGCCGTTGCCCCGGACGAATACTTCGGCGAGCATCAGCATCTGGCTCGAGTCGTCGGTGAACTGGGCGGCTTGGCGTCCCAGCGCGTAGGGGGAATCGGCCGGCGGGGCATGGAATGAGGTGATTCTGGCTCCCCACAGCTGCTGAATCTCCGGGATCGATCGTTCCTCGGTGGGTGCGCCCAACGCGTCGGCCATGCAGGCCGCGGCGAGCGAGCCGTGGATTCTCTCGGCCACTGTGGGCATCTGTGTTCTCCTAGGGTGTGCTTGGCTCAGTGGATGGTGATGGTGGTGCTGGCACGTTCGATGAGGCGTGGCAGGTTGTCGTCGCACGCGGTGGCGTAGCCTCGCGCGCCCAGATTTTGCACGCACAATGCGCCCATGGCGGTGCCGACCATCAGCGCCTGCGGCAGCGGGTCGCCTTGAGCTATCCGCCCCAGGAAGGCACCGTTGTGGGCGTCACCGGCCCCGG
>JBKEBG010000024.1:0-23552 GCA_047972985.1 Arachnia sp. | reverse complement strand
CGCGGCCGAGGTCGCTCTGTCCGACGACGCCGGCGATGATGAGGCCGTCGAAGCCGACGTCGACGCCACCGAGGCGGTGGCGGCGTTGCGCGCCGACATCGAATCCAAGGTCGGCGAGGGGTACGTCATCCACACCTACTCCGGCATGGAGAACCGGGTGAAGCAGAACATCGATTCCCGGGTGCAGTCGCTCAACATGGAGGACTACATCTTCGAGTCGGTCGTGCCCACCGAGGACGTCGTCGAGATCCGCAACAACGCCCGCAAGACAGTGACGCGCTGCGTCCTGCCCGGCTACGTGCTGGTCCGGATGGACCTGACCGACGAATCGTGGGGCGTGGTGCGCCACACCCCGTCAGTGACCGGTTTCGTCGGCCACGGCCACACCCCGGTGCCGCTGAGCGTGGACGAGGTCGTCGGGATGCTGACTCCCTCGGTCGTGGCCCAGGTGGCCCGCACCGCGAACTCGCCCGCCGCCAAGAAGAAGAAGGTGGAGGTCGTCGATTTCGAGGTGGGGGATTCGGTGATGGTGACCGAGGGCCCCTTCACCGGCGTCCATGCCACTATCACCGAAATCAACGCGCACTCATCGCGCCTCAAGGCCCTGGTGGAGATCCTCGGCCGCGAGACCCCCGTCGACCTCGAGTTCAGGCAAGTCGAGAAGGTCGTCTAAGATATCCGGTCGCGGCGCCCATCGGCCCGCGTGTTCAACCAAAGGACCCACATCCATGCCTCCTAAGAAGAAGGTAGCGGCCGTCGTCAAGGCCGCCCTCCAGGCCGGCTCGGCCACACCTGGACCGCCCGTCGGCACCGCACTCGGCCCGCACGGCGTCAACATCATGGAGTTCGTCAAGGCCTACAACGCCCAGACGGAATCCCAGCGTGGCAACGTCATCCCCGTTGAGATCACCATCTACGAGGACCGCACGTTCACCTTCATCACCAAGACCCCGCCCGCGGCGGAGCTGATCAAGAAGGCCGCAGGCATCGCCAAGGGTGCGTCGAACCCGCTGACCGAAAAGGTGGGCAAGCTCACCAAGGATCAGGTTCGCGAGATTGCCACCACCAAATTGCCGGACCTCAACGCCAACGACGTCGACGCCGCGATGAAGATCATCGAGGGCACCGCACGCCAGATGGGCGTCGAGACCGAGTAATCGGCCCGTCGAGGCACGATTCAACGATTCCTGGGAGGGGACCAAGCGCCCTGCACCAGAACTGGTGAACCAACCTGCGAGGTTGGCAGACAGACAAGGAACCAGCATGAAGCACAGCAAGAACTACCGCAGCGCCGCCGAGAAGCGCGACGCCGCCCAGGCATACAGCCCCGAGGAAGCCGTCAGGCTCGTCAAGGACATGGCCACTGCCAAGTTCGACGAGACCATCGACGTGGCGGTCCGACTCGGCGTTGACCCCCGCAAGGCCGACCAGATGGTCCGCGGCACAGTCAACCTGCCCCACGGCACCGGCAAGACGGCACGGGTCCTCGTCTTCGCCACCGGTGACAAGGCAGCGGCAGCCACTGAGGCGGGCGCCGACGAGGTCGGCGGCGACGACCTCGTCGAGAAGATCTCCGGCGGCTACCTCGACTTCGACGCCGTGGTCGCCACGCCCGACATGATGGGTAAGGTCGGCCGGCTGGGCCGCGTTCTCGGCCCCCGCGGCCTGATGCCCAACCCCAAGACCGGCACTGTCACCATGGACGTCGCGAAGGCGGTCAGCGACATCAAGGGCGGCACGATCGAGTTCCGCATCGACCGCAACGCCAACCTGCAGTTCGTGATTGGCAAGGCATCCTTCAGCGCCGATCAGCTGGCTGACAATTACCACGCGGTGCTCGACGAGATCATGCGGCTCAAGCCTTCCTCGTCGAAGGGGCGCTACCTGCGCAAGATCGCGGTTTCCTCGACGATGAGCCCGAGTGTTTTGGTGGACACCCAAGCCACCAAGGCTCTGGAAGCCTGATCATATGACTCCCTCCGGGGGCGGCCGTAAGGTCGCCCCCGGTTTCATTTTCAGCACCCCGAGGCTGGGCTCGCCCCGGATGCGGCTAGTCTCGGATGTCCCAAGCCTTGTGCTGGCCGGTGCTTTCCCGGTGGGCGCAGAGCGGGGCAGCCCCAGATATCGGTACCCGCGTATCGAGGCAGGGGCCACCTCGAAGTGAAATGCCGTCAGCAGACGGCCCGGCGCGAAATGGCTTGGTCCACGCGGCATCTAGATTTCGCCGTGCCAATTCGAACACCAGGAGTAACCGTGAAGATCCGAGCCGCGGCCGCCGCCGCACTGAGTGCTGGTCTACTACTGACCGCCTGTTCCGGCGGAGCCGAGACCACCGACCAGGCCACCACCGAGGCGAGCACCGCCGAAGACACCAATGCCGATCTCAGCTACGACGTCTCCGGAGTCGAAACCGTGGATGAGATCGCGGCGATGCTGCCCGCGAACCTCGCTGAGGACGGCATGCTCACCATCGGGGCCTCGATCGACTACCCGCCGGCGGAGTTCCGCGCCGAGGATCTACAAACCGCCATCGGCTACGACGTCGACCTCGGTAAGGCGCTCGGCAGGGTGCTGGGCTTGGAGACCGAGGTGGCCGCCGCCGATTTCGCGAGTATCCTGCCCGGCATCGGCTCGACCTACGACATCGGCATCTCGTCGTTCACGGTGACCGGTGAGCGCACCGCCAGCTACAACATGATCAGCTACATCACCGTCGGCTCCGCCTACGCGGTGGCAGCGGGCAACCCCAACGGGTTCGATCCGGATGCCGTGTGCGGCCAGTCGATCGCGGTGCAGACCGGAACCTGGCAGGAGGAGGAACTGGCCACCTTCAGCGACGATTGCACCGCTGCCGGTGAGGAAGCCATCGAGGTCCTCAGCTACGCGGCACAGTCGGAGGCCACCACCAACGTCGTGGGCGGTAAGGCCATCGCCTTTTACGCCGACAGCACAGTGTCCTCCTACGCCGTGTCCTTGACCAACGACCAGCTTGAGGTCGTCGGAGGCGTGCGGGACGCGCTGCCGCAGGGCATCGTCGTGGCGCAGGACAACGCGGAACTCACCGAAGCGATTCAGGCCGCGATGCAGCACCTCATGGACGACGGCACCTGGGACGCCATCTTGACCGGCTGGGGTATCGAGGACGCCGCGCTGGAAACCGCGGAGCTCAACCCCGTCACGGAGTAGGACAATGGCTGACGAGGTCGAACTGATCCACCCCAAGCCCGTGCCCCGGGTGGGCACCTGGGTGTGGGCGGGCGTCGTGACGGTGCTGGTGGCAATGCTGATCCATGGCCTTGTCACCAATCCCAACTACCGCTGGGACATCGTGCGGCAGTATCTGTTCGACCCGTTGGTCATCTCCGGTGTCGGTTGGACCCTGGCGCTGACGGTCGGGGCGATGTTCATCGGTATCGTGCTGGCCATCGCCGCGGCGATCATGCGGCAGGGTAAGAACCCGATCCTGCGTGGGGTCGCCTGGGTCTACATCTGGTTTTTCCGTGGCACCCCCATCTACACCCAGCTCGTCTTCTGGGGCCTGCTGTCGGTGCTGTACCCGCGGCTGAGCCTCGGGATCCCGTTCGGGCCTGAGTTCTTCGTCTTCAACACCCAGGACGTCATCAACGCGATGGTGGCGGCCCTGCTCGGATTGGGGCTCAATGAGGGGGCCTACCTGTCGGAGATCGTGCGCTCCGGACTGAACTCGGTGGACAAGGGGCAGTGGGAGGCCGCTACCGCGCTGGGGATGAAGCGCAGCACCACGCTGTGGCGGATCATCCTGCCGCAGGCGATGCGGGTGATCATCCCACCCACCGGTAACGAGACGATCTCGATGCTCAAGACCACATCGTTGGTGCTGGCCGTGCCGTTCACGCTGGAGCTGACCTTCGTGACGAACGCCATCGGGAATAAGACATTCCTCCCGGTGCCGTTGCTGATCGTGGCGGCCACCTGGTATCTGACGATCACGTCGATCCTCATGGTGGGACAGGCGCGGCTGGAGGCCCACTTCGGTAAGGGCTTCGACGAGGTTGCCGGCAAACCCTCCGGGGATAAGGCCACCGATACTCAATTCCTGGATGTGACGCCATGACCGAGATGATCCACGCCGTGGGCGTGCACAAGTTCTTCGGCGATCTCCACGTCCTCGACGGAGTCGATCTGAGCGTCGGCCACGGCGAGGTGTGCGTGCTGATGGGACCCTCCGGATCGGGCAAGTCGACGCTGCTGCGTTGCATCAACAACCTCGAGCAGATCAGCGCGGGGCGAATGTATGTCGACGGCGATCTGATGGGGATGCGCGAGCAGACCCGGGGCGGCACCACTACCCTCCACAGCCTGACCGATCGGCAGCTGGCGGCGCAGCGTTCCCACATCGGGATGGTATTTCAACGCTTCAACCTGTTTCCGCACATGACGGCGCTGGCCAATGTGATGGCGGGGCCGCTGCGGGTCTCGAAGACTCACCGGGACCAGGCCCGGCTCGAGGCACTTGAGTTGCTGGCCACTGTGGGCCTGTCGGATCGCGCCGAGCACTACCCGTCGCAACTGTCGGGGGGTCAGCAACAGCGCGTGGCCATCGCCCGGGCCATGGCGATGCACCCGCGCCTGATGCTCTTCGACGAGCCGACCTCGGCGTTGGACCCGGAACTTGTGGGGGAGGTGCTCGCAGTGATGCGCGATCTGGCGGCCTCCGGGATGACCATGGTCGTGGTCACCCACGAGGTGGGCTTCGCGCGCGAAGTGGCCGATCACGTCGTGTTCATGGCCGAGGGTCAGATAGTCGAGTCGGGCAGTGCCGCGGCAGTCATTGATGAGCCGCAGAACCCTCGCACGCAGGAGTTCTTCTCCAAGGTCTTGTGATCGGCAACGATTTTGCCCGGCCGGATGGGCCGCGGTATCCTCATCGAGCCGAAGACCGCAGGTGAAAGTTCTTAATGCCCCAGGGGCGCCCGCGCAGGTGAGTTGCAGACGAGTCGTGCCCAGCACGCCGCCCCGCGCCACCGGCGACGGGGCTTTTTCTTTCCGGTTGCGGCGTGGCGCCTCCCAGCTGGGCGGCGCCGGTGCACACGGAAAGGAGACCTGAATGGCGAGGCCGGAAAAGGATGCCAAGGTCGCCGAGTTGGCTGAGCATTTCACCAACTCAGCGGCGGTAGTTCTGACCGAGTACCGCGGGCTCAGCGTCAAGGACCTCAAGGACCTTCGTCGATCCCTCGGCGAGGACGCTACCTATGCCGTCACGAAGAACACCCTGACCGCGATCGCGGCTGAGAAGGCCGGAGTTGAGGGGATCAACGACACCCTCGTCGGGCCGACCGCCATCGCTTTCATCCACGGCGACATCGCCGCGGTGACGAAGGGGCTTCGTGACTTCGCGAAGACCAACCACGCCCTGGTCATCAAGGGAGGTGTCCTGGACGGCAACTTCCTGGACGCCAAGGCCGTGCTCATGCTCGCCGACCTCGAGTCGCGCGAGGTGCTGCTGGCCAAGATGGCAGGCGCGCTGCAGGCGAATCTCGCCAAGGCCGCTTACCTGTTCAACGCTCCGTTGTCTTCCATGGCGCGCGCCGCTGGTGCGCTTCAGACGGCGGCCGCTGACAACCCGTCGTTGATCGGCGGCGCTGGCTCTGCCACGCCGACGGCTGACGAAACCCCCGCCGCAGACGCGGCACCCGCAGCAGACGCTGCGCAGTGATCAGTGCAGCTCTGCGCTGCGGAACCAGAAAGGAACGCCCAACATGGCGAAGCTGACAAACGAAGAGCTCCTTGACGCTTTCAAGGAGATGACCCTGATCGAGCTCTCCGAGTTCGTGAAGCTGTTCGAAGACACCTTCGGTGTCACCGCTGCCGCTCCGGTGGCCGTGGCTGCGGCTGCTCCGGCGGCTGCCGATGGTGGCGACGACGCTGAGGCCGAGGCCGGCAGCGACAAGGTCGACGTCATCCTGACCTCCGGCGGCGACAAGAAGATCGCCGTCATCAAGGAGGTCCGGGCACTGACCTCCCTCGGCCTGAAGGAGGCCAAGGACCTCGTGGAGGGTGCTCCCAAGCCCGTCCTCGAGCAGGTCGACGCCGAGACCGCAGCCAAGGCCAAGGAATCCCTCGAGGCTGCCGGCGGTTCCGTCGAGGTCAAGTAGTTCTAGCTGCACGCTCACCGCGGCCCATCCCCATCTGGGGGTGGGCCGTTGTGCGTGGTGGCTCGGCGCGGGCACGAATCGCCGTGGGATCGGGCCGGCTCCAGCAGGTGCGGCGGCCAGCGCCCCGGGCACCCAGGTAGCGCCGACAGGCAATGTGGCGGGGTGCTCTTTCGTCTGGGCGGAGAACGGGTATGCTCGGAGGCAGCGGTCAGCGGCGACCGAAGCGGACTTGTTCGCCCTGCGTGTTTGCCTTATAGTGGTTGTTTGCCCTGCTCTGCGATCGACCCCGTGCCATTTGACACGGGAGCTTTGCTGTGCAGACAACCAGATATCGTGTTCCCGGAAGGACCGAACCTTGGCCGCATCGCGCAGTGCGCTGACCAACACCAACGTCGTTTCTCCCAGTGGTCGGATCTCCTTCGCCAAGATCCATGAACCGCTAGAGGTTCCCAACCTGCTCGACATCCAGATCGACGCCTACAACTGGCTGATCGGCAACCAGGAGTGGAGCAGATCAGTTGCGGAGCGGCTCGCGGCCGGTCGTACCGACGTCAACACGCGGTCCGGCCTGGAGGAGATCTTCGCTGAGATCTCGCCGATCGAGGACTTCAACGAGACCATGTCGCTGTCGTTCCGCGACCACCGGTTCGAGGAGCCCAAGCACAGCATCGAGGAGTGCAAGGACCGCGACGTTACCTACGCTGCGACGCTGTTCGTCACCGCCGAGTTCGTCAACAACGACACCGGCGAGATCAAGAGCCAGACGGTCTTCATCGGCGACTTCCCGATCATGACCGATCGCGGCACCTTCGTGATCAACGGCACCGAGCGCGTGGTCGTCTCACAGCTGGTGCGCTCGCCCGGCGTCTACTTCGAGGTCTCGCCCGACAAGACCTCGGACAAGGACATCTACTCCTGCAAGGTCATCCCGTCGCGGGGAGCCTGGTTGGAGTTCGAGATCGACAAGCGCGACATGGTCTTCGTCCGCCTGGATCGCAAGCGCAAGCAAAACGTCACAGTCCTGCTCAAGGCGCTTGGGTGGAGCGAGGACAAGATCCTCGAAGAGTTCGGCGATTTCGAGTCGATGCGCATGACGCTGGAAAAGGACTCGGTCCACACCCAGGACGAGGCCCTGCTCGATATCTACCGCAAGCTGCGCCCGGGTGAACCCCCGGCCCGCGATGCCGCGCAGCAGCTGCTGGAGAACTACTACTTCAACCCGAAGCGCTACGACCTGGCCAAGGTCGGCCGCTACAAGATCAACAAGAAGCTCGGCCTGGACCTGCCGTTCGACACCCAGGTGCTCACCATCGAGGACATCGCCGCGGCAATCCGCTACGTCGTCGCCCTCCACGAGCGCCAAAGTGAGATCAACGGTATCCCGGTCGAGTCCGATGACATCGATCACTTCGGCAACCGCCGCCTGCGCACCGTCGGTGAGCTGATCCAAAACCAGCTCCGCACCGGCCTGGGCCGGATGGAGCGCGTGGTCCGCGACAGGATGACCACCCAGGACATTGAGGCGATCACGCCGCAGACCCTGATCAATATCCGGCCCGTGACCGCCGCGCTGAAGGAGTTCTTCGGAACCTCCCAGCTCAGCCAGTTCATGGATCAGAACAACCCGCTGGCCGGCCTGACTCACAAGCGGCGCCTCAATGCGCTGGGCCCCGGTGGCCTCTCGCGGGATCGCGCCGGCATGGAAGTCCGCGACGTTCACCCGTCCCACTACGGCCGCATGTGTCCCATCGAGACCCCTGAAGGCCCGAACATCGGCCTGATCGGCTCGCTGGCATCCTTCGCGCGGGTCAACGCTTTCGGTTTCATCGAGACCCCGTACCGCCGGGTCCTCGACGGCCGGGTGACCGATCAGATCGATTACCTCACCGCCGACGAGGAGGATCGCTACTCCATCGCGCAGGCAAATGCCGCACTCGACGACAAGGGCAACCTGGTCGAGGACCGCGTCCTGGTGCGCATCAAGCACGGCGACGTCGACACCATCCCGGCGGCCGACGTCGAGTACATGGACGTCTCGCCGCGCCAGATGGTCTCCATTGCCACCGCGCTCATCCCGGTCCTCGAACACGACGACGCTTCGCGTGCCCTGATGGGCGCCAACATGCAGCGGCAGGCGGTGCCGTTGGTGCGCAACGAGTCACCCTTCGTCGGCACCGGCATGGAATACCGCGCGGCCGTCGACGTCGGCGACGTCACGTTGGCCAGGCAGCCCGGTGCCGTGACCTCGGTCTCGGCCGATCTGATCGAGGTCGCCAACGACGACGCCACCTACACCACGTACAAGCTCGACAAGTTCGTGCGGTCCAACGCGGGTACCTGTATCAATCAGCGTCCGTTGGTCCAGCCGGGTGATCGCGTCGAGCAGGGCACGCCCATCGCCGACGGCCCCTGCACCGACAAGGGTGAGCTCGCCCTCGGTAAGAACCTGCTCGTGGCGTTCATGCCCTGGGAAGGCCTGAACTACGAGGACGCGATCATCCTCAGCCAGCGGCTCGTGCAAGACGACGTGCTGACCTCGATCCACATCGAGGAGCACGAGGTCGACGCGCGAGACACGAAGCTGGGCGCCGAGGAGATCACCCGCGACATCCCCAACATCTCCGACGAGATGTTGGCCGATCTGGACGAGCGCGGCATCGTGCGCATCGGTGCCGAGGTCGCGGCGGGGGACATCCTGGTCGGCAAGGTGACCCCCAAGGGGGAGACCGAGCTGACCCCCGAGGAGCGCCTGCTGCGCGCCATCTTCGGTGAGAAGGCCCGCGAGGTACGCGACACCTCGCTCAAGGTGCCCCACGGCGAGGCCGGCACCGTCATCGGCGTGCGAGTTTTCGACCTCGAAGACGGCGACGAGCTTCCGCCCGGCGTCAACCAACTGGTCCGGGTCCACGTGGCTCAAAAGCGCAAGATCTCCGACGGCGACAAACTCGCCGGACGCCACGGCAACAAGGGCGTCATCTCCAAGATCTTGCCCGTGGAGGACATGCCGTTCCTTGAGGACGGGACGCCGGTCGACATCGTGCTCAACCCATTGGGCGTGCCGTCTCGTATGAACGTGGGCCAGGTACTGGAGAATCACCTCGGCTGGATCGCCAAGACTGGCTGGGACATCACCGGGATCAAGGAAGGCTGGGCGCAGCGCCTGGCCGATGTGGGCCTGGGCAAGGTGGACGCGGACTCGAAGGTGGCCACCCCCGTCTTCGACGGTGCCACCGAGGCCGAGATCTCCGGACTGCTTGAAAACTCGCTGACCACGCGCGACGGTGATCGGCTGATCGATTCCGGCGGGAAGGCGCGCCTGTTCGACGGCCGCTCCGGGGAGCCCTACCCCGAGAAGATCGGCGTCGGCTACATGTACATGTTGAAGCTGCACCACCTTGTCGACGACAAGATCCACGCCCGATCGACCGGTCCGTACTCGATGATCACGCAGCAGCCGCTGGGTGGTAAGGCACAGTTCGGTGGCCAGCGCTTCGGTGAGATGGAGGTGTGGGCACTCGAGGCCTACGGTGCGGCGTGGGCACTCCAGGAGTTGCTCACCATCAAGTCTGACGATGTCCCCGGCCGCGTCAAGGTCTACGAGGCGATCGTCAAGGGCGAGAACATCCCCGAACCCGGCATTCCGGAGTCTTTCAAGGTGCTCGTCAAGGAAATGAAGTCGCTGTGCTTGAACGTCGAGGTCCTCTCCGACGACGGGCGGGTCATCGACCTGCGCGACACCGAAGAGGATCTTCGCACGGCCGAAGACTTCGGTATCGACCTGGCCCGGCGGCCCGGCGGTGACAGTTTCTTCGACATCGGTGAGGTCTGAGCCAGCCCCGGGGCCCACGGGCCCTGGAGCGGCCGCCCTCGTGGCGGTGGCTGAGGCAGACCAACCACAACAGCAAACATCTGAGCTTGACGGGGTCGGCGGCGGTCGGCCCGAGTGAGAATGGCAGCCACGCCGCGGGCGTGGGGGAAAGAGAAGAATCGTGCTGGACGTGAACTTCTACGATGAGCTTCGGATCGGCCTGGCGAACGCCGAGGAGATCCGGGAGTGGTCGCACGGCGAGGTCAAGAAACCGGAGACCATCAACTACCGCACGCTCAAGCCCGAGCGTGACGGGTTGTTCTGCGAGAAGATCTTCGGTCCCACTCGCGACTGGGAGTGCTACTGCGGCAAGTACAAGCGCGTGCGCTTCAAGGGCATCATCTGCGAGCGCTGCGGGGTCGAGGTGACCCGCTCGAACGTGCGTCGCGAGCGCATGGGCCACATCGAGTTGGCCGCGCCCGTGACCCACATCTGGTACTTCAAGGGTGTGCCGAGCCGGTTGGGATACCTGCTGGACGTCGCACCCAAGGACCTGGAAAAGGTCATCTACTTCGCCGCGCACATGATCACCGCGGTCGACGAGGACGCCCGCCACCGCGACCAGGCCTCGCTGCAGGCAAAGGTAGACATCGAGCTCAAGCAGGTAGCTGCCCGCCGTGATTCCGAGATCGAAGAGCGCATGCGCAAGCTCGAGGAGGATCTTGCCCAGCTCGAATCCGAGGGTGCTAAGGCCGACATCAAGCGCCGGGTGCGCGAGAGCGGCGAGAAGGAAGCCAACCAGATCCGCACTCGCGCGCAGCGCCAGCTGGATCGCATCCAGGCGGTGTGGGATCGCTTCAAGAGCCTCAAGGTCCAAGACCTCGAGGGCGACGAGATCCTATATCGTGAGATGGACAAGCGCTTCGGCAAGTACTTCGAGGGCTACATGGGCGCCGAGGCGATCCAGCAGCGCCTCCAGTCCTTCGATCTGGCCGCCGAGGAGGCCGCGCTGAAGGACACCATCGCCAACGGCAAGGGCCAGCGCAAGACCCGGGCGCTCAAGCGCCTCAAGGTGGTCAACGCCTTCCTGTCCGGTGAGAACCACCCGGCGTCCATGGTGCTCGATGCCGTCCCCGTCATCCCTCCGGACCTGCGCCCCATGGTGCAACTCGATGGCGGCCGGTTCGCCACCAGCGACCTGAACGATCTCTACCGTCGCGTGATCAACCGCAACAACCGCCTCAAGCGACTGCTTGATCTCGGCGCACCCGAGATCATCGTCAACAACGAGAAGCGGATGCTGCAGGAAGCCGTCGACTCCCTGTTCGACAACGGCCGCCGCGGTCGCCCGGTCAGCGGTCCCGGTAACCGTCCGTTGAAGTCGATCTCCGACATGCTCAAGGGCAAGCAGGGCCGGTTCCGTCAGAACCTGCTCGGCAAGCGCGTCGACTACTCCGGCCGTTCGGTCATTGTGGTCGGCCCGCAGCTCAAGCTGCACCAGTGCGGCCTGCCCAAGCCAATGGCGCTCGAGTTGTTCAAGCCCTTCGTCATGAAGCGCCTGGATGATCTGAACCACGCCCAGAACATCAAGGCCGCCAAGCGCATGGTCGAACGCCAGCGCCAGGTGGTGTGGGATGTGTTGGAAGAGGTCATCGCCGAGCACCCGGTGCTGCTGAACCGCGCACCGACCCTGCACCGTCTGGGTATCCAGGCCTTCGAGCCGCAGCTGATCGAGGGCAAGGCCATCCAGATCCACCCGCTGGTCTGCACCGCCTTCAACGCCGACTTCGACGGTGACCAGATGGCGGTCCATCTGCCGCTGAGCGCCGAGGCCCAGGCCGAGGCCCGCGTGTTGATGCTCTCGACGAACAACATCCTCAAGCCCGCCGACGGCCGTCCGGTGACAATGCCCACCCAGGACATGATCATCGGGCACTACTTCCTCACCCAGCAGCGTGACGGAGTGGGCGCGGGCCGGGTCTTCAGCTCGGTGCACGAGGCCCAGATGGCCTTCGACCAGGGGGAACTAGCTATCAACGTTCCGATCACTGTGCGGCTGCGCGACGTGGTGGTGCCGGAGGCGACGCCGCGCGCTGACGGCTCGGTGGTGCTCAAGACCACCCTGGGGAGGGCGCTGTTCAACGAGGCGCTGCCGGAGGACTTCGGCTACGTCAACCGCGAGGTCGGCAAGAAGGTTCTCGGGCAGATCGTCAACGATCTCGCCGAGCGCTACCAGAAGGTCGTGGTGGCAAGCGCGCTGGACAACCTGAAGGACCTCGGCTTCCGCTGGGCGACCCGTTCGGGTGTGACTGTGTCGATCTCCGATGTGCAGACCCCACCGCAGAAGCCCGAGATCCTCGCAGGCTACGAGAAGCGCGCCACCAAGGTCGACAAGCTCTACGAGCGTGGATCGGTGACCGAGGAAGAGCGTCGCCAGGAGCTCATCGAGATCTGGACCGATGCGACGGCCGAACTCACCCAGGCGATGAAGGAGAACTTCACCGCCACCAACCCGATCTTCATGATGGTGGATTCGGGCGCACGCGGGAACATGACCCAGATGCGCCAGATCGCCGCCATGCGTGGTCTGGTGGCCAACCCGAAGGGTGAGATCATCGCCCGTCCGATCAAGTCGAACTTCCGCGAGGGCCTGTCGGTCTTGGAGTACTTCATCTCCACCCACGGCGGCCGAAAGGGCCAGGCTGACACGGCGCTGCGCACGGCGGACTCCGGCTACCTGACCCGTCGCCTGGTCGATGTCAGCCAGGATGTGATCATCCGCGAGGAAGACTGCGGTACTCAGCGCGGCCTGACGAAGCAGATCGCGAAGTGGACCACGCCTGGTGCCGATGCGGACGGCCGGCCGATCGAGATAGTCGTTGAGCCCTTTGCGAAGGGCTCGACCATGACGATCATGGGAGACGTCGAGGCCAGCGTGTACGCCCGGTCCCTGGCCGTCGACGTCAGCGATGCCCAGGGCAATGTGCTCGTTGCGGCGGGCACCGATCTGGGTGACGCCGAGATCCGGACCCTCGCCGAGGCCGGTGTCACCGAGGTGAAGGTGCGCTCGGTGCTGACCTGTGAGGCGACCACCGGCTCCTGCGCCATGTGCTACGGGCGCTCGCTGGCCAGTGGGAAGACGGTGGACGTCGGCGAGGCCGTCGGTATCGTGGCGGCCCAGTCGATCGGTGAGCCCGGCACCCAGCTGACGATGCGTACCTTCCACACCGGTGGTGTCGCGGGCGACGACATCACGGCTGGTCTGCCTCGCGTGGTCGAGCTTTTCGAGGCTCGTCAGCCCAAGGGCAAGGCCCCCATCGCCGAGGCCAGCGGCACCATCCGGGTCGAAGACGGAGACCGGTCCCGCAAGATCGTCATAGTTCCCGATGACGGCGGCGAGGAGCTGGAGTACCCGATCGCCCGACGCACGCGCCTGGAGTTTGAGGATGCCGTCGGCAACCGGGTCTCGATCCGCGACGGGGTCACGGTGGGAATCGGCCAGCAGCTGACCGCTGGGCAGATCGACCCGCAGGACGTGCTACGGATCCGGGGCCTGCGTAAGGTTCAGGAACACCTTGTGGATGAGGTGCAGCGCGTGTACCGCACGCAGGGCGCCCCGATCCACGACAAGCACATCGAGATCATCATTCGCCAGATGCTGCGGCGGGTCACCGTCATCGACTCCGGCGATACCACGATGATGCCGGGTGAATTGGTGGATCGACAGTCCTACGAGGCGGCCAACCGCAAGGCGCTCACCGAGGGCGGCAAGCCCGCGGAGGGCCGTCCGGTACTCATGGGCATCACCAAGGCGTCGCTGGCGACCGATTCGTGGCTATCTGCCGCGTCCTTCCAGGAGACGACGAAGGTGCTCACCGACGCCGCCATCCAGGGCAAGTCCGATTCGCTGGTGGGGCTGAAGGAGAACGTCATCCTCGGCAAGCTGATCCCGGCTGGTACCGGTCTCGACCGGTACCGCAACATTCGGGTGGAACCCACCGAAGAGGCGCGCGCCAACGCGTACACGATGACCTACGACCCGTACGACTACAGCTTCGGTGCCGATACCGAGGGCCCGGGCGTCCCCCTGGACGACCTGGACTTCGGCGACCTGCGCTGACGTCGCACACTTCACACGAGGGCGGGGGCCACCCCGCCCTCGTGTGCTGTCGGGACGCCTCACCAGCTCCGCTGGGCGCTGTCGTGCCGGTGACGGCCCCCAAGCCGGACGATGAGCGCGGTGGGCTTTGATCCGCGGGGCGCAATCGAGTACCCTTGGAAGCCGTGCCCGGTTGCTCGGGCTCATTGTGCGTGCCCTGGCATCGCGATCCGCACCCGAACGTTGCACGGGAGGCGTGGTCCGTACGGAGTTCGCACGGTAGCGAACTGCGTGATGTGTGGGAACGGTGACCCCGCGCGTCGCACGGGACGGTGCCAGCCAGGGATTGAGAATCCGTACATATACTGACGAAAGTGATGCCTACAGGTGCCAACAATTCAGCAGCTGGTCCGTAAGGGACGGGCCGACAAGCCGTCGAAGAACTCAACGCCGGCGCTCAAGGGTTCGCCCCAGCGCCGCGGGGTGTGCACTCGCGTGTACACCACTACCCCTAAGAAGCCGAACTCGGCGCTGCGCAAGGTTGCGCGTGTCCGGTTGAGCTCGGGTATCGAAGTCACCGCCTACATTCCTGGCGTGGGGCACAACCTGCAGGAGCACTCGATGGTGCTCGTGCGCGGCGGTCGTGTGAAGGACCTGCCCGGTGTGCGTTACAAGATCATTCGCGGCTCGCTCGACACTCAGGGTGTCAAGGGCCGCAAGCAGGCCCGCAGCCGCTACGGCGCGAAGAAGGAGAAGTAATGCCTCGCAAGGGTCCCGCGCCGAAGCGCCCAGTCCCGATCGACCCGGTCTACGGGTCCCCGCTGGTCACCCAACTGGTCAGCAAGATCCTGCTCGACGGCAAGAAGACAGTCGCCCAGGGGATCGTCTACAATGCCCTGGAGGGTACCCGCGCCAAGACCGGCACCGATCCGGTCCAGACGCTCAAGCGTGCGCTCGACAACGTCCGCCCGTCCATCGAGGTCAAGTCCCGCCGCGTCGGCGGTGCCACGTACCAGGTTCCGGTGGAGGTCAAGCCGGGCCGGCAAACCACCCTGGCCCTGCGCTGGCTGGTGGGCTATTCCCGGGATCGTCGCGAGAAGACGATGACCGAGCGCCTCATGAACGAGATTCTCGACGCTTCCAACGGGCTCGGCGCCTCGGTGAAGAAGCGTGAGGACACGCACAAGATGGCCGAGGCCAACCGCGCCTTCGCCCACTACCGCTGGTGACATCGGGCCCCCGCGGCGCGGGGGCCATCACCAATTCGCCCAAGCTCTGAGGAAAAAGGACTCTCCGTGGCTTCAACCGACCTGGCCAAGGTTCGCAACATCGGCATCATGGCCCACATCGATGCAGGCACGACCACTACCACTGAACGCATCCTGTTCTACACCGGTGTGAACTACAAGATCGGCGAAGTTCACGACGGCGCAGCCACCATGGACTGGATGGAGCAGGAGCAGGAGCGCGGCATCACGATCACGTCGGCCGCGACGACGTGTTTCTGGCAGGGCTCGCAGATCAACATCATCGACACACCCGGGCACGTCGACTTCACTGTCGAGGTGGAGCGCTCACTGCGTGTCCTCGACGGTGCTGTGGCGGTCTTTGATGGCGTGGCGGGTGTCGAGCCGCAGTCGCAGACAGTGTGGCGCCAGGCCACCAAGTACGGTGTGCCGCGCATTTGTTACATCAACAAGCTTGACCGCACGGGCGCCTCGTTCGATTTCTGCGTCAAGACGATCCGTGAACGCCTCAACACCAACCCGGTGCTGCTGCAGCTGCCGATCGGTGCCGAGTCCGATTTCCTCGGGGTGGTCGATATCGTCGGCAATCGTGCGCTCACCTGGCGCGGTGAGACCGCGATGGGCGAGGACTACGAGGTCGAGGAGATCCCGGAGGAGCTCAAGGAACGCGCGGCCCGGGCTCGTGCCGACCTCATCGAGGCCGTCAGCGAACACGACGACGAGCTGATGGAGATGTACCTCGAGGGCGAAGAGCCGAGCATCGAGCAGATCAAGGCGGGCATCCGTCACGGTGTGCTGACCAACGCGTTCACCGCTGTCGTGTGCGGCACTTCCTTCAAGAACAAGGGTGTGCAGCCGCTGCTGGACGCGATCGTCGACTACCTGCCTTCGCCGCTGGACGTCCCGGCCATTGAGGGCTTCAAGCCCGGCGATGAGACTATCGACTTGGTACGCAAGCCCTCCGACGAGGAGCCGCTCGCGGTGCTGGCATTCAAGGTTGCGGCCGACCCGCACCTGGGCAAGCTGACGTTCGTCAGGGTGTACTCGGGCGTGTTGAACACCGGCACGCAGGTGCTCAACTCGACCAAGGGCCGCAAGGAGCGCATCGGCAAGATCTACCAGATGCACGCCAATAAGCGTGAAGAGGTCGACACTATGGGCGCGGGCATGATCTGCGCGGTCATGGGCCTCAAGGACACCTCTACGGGTGAGACGCTGTGTGACCCCACCAACCCGATCGTGCTGGAGTCGATGGAGTTCCCGGCCCCGGTCATCGAGCAGGCAATCGAGCCCAAGACCAAGTCTGATCAGGAGAAGCTCTCCCAGGCGATCCAGCGCTTGGCCGAAGAGGATCCGACCTTCCGCGTCCACACCGACGAGGAGACCGGCCAGACGATCATCGCGGGCATGGGCGAGCTGCACCTTGAGGTGCTGATCGACCGTATGAAGCGCGAGTTCAAGGTCGAGGCCAACATCGGCAAGCCGCAGGTTGCCTACCGCGAGACGCTCCGCCGCAAGGTGGAGAAGGTCGAATACACCCACAAGAAGCAGTCGGGTGGTTCCGGCCAGTACGGTCGCGTCATCATCGATCTGGAGCCGCAAGAGGCGGGTGCGGGCTACGAGTTCGTCAATGCCGTCACCGGTGGGCGCATCCCGAAGGAGTACATCCCCTCGGTGGACGCTGGCATCAAGGAGGCAATGCAGTTCGGTGTCCTGGCCGGCTATCCGGTGGAGGACATCAAGGTGACCCTCACCGACGGCGCCTACCACGATGTCGACTCCTCGGAGCTGGCATTCAAGCTGGCCGGTTCGCAGGCCTTCAAGGAGGCCGCTCGCCGGGCCGATCCCGCCATCCTCGAGCCGATGATGGCAGTCGAGGTCACCACACCCGAGGACTACCTTGGCACCGTGATCGGCGATCTGAACTCGCGTCGCGGTCACGTCCAGTCGATGGACGAGCAGCACGGTAACCGCGTGGTGCGGGCGCTCGTGCCGCTGAGCGAAATGTTCGGCTACGTTGGTGACCTACGATCGAAGACCTCGGGCCAGGCGTCATACTCTATGGAGTTCGACTCCTACGCCGAGACGCCCAAGGCAGTCTCGGAGGAGATCGTCGCGAAGGCCCGCGGCGGCGAATGACTCGAAGCTCGCTCACCGTCGAACAGATGGTGAGCGAGCCTCCTGCCTGGCCTGAGGCCGCTCGTGGATGGTGGGGCGGTCGCGCTCAGCACTGATCCGAGTAGCCAGCAATGTGGGATTCTCCGGCCCGGCTCCAACTGCGAGTTTCGACCGCCCCATTGACCTCCTTTGTCCAGTTGTGTGAGGCAGGAACCAAGGAACTGGACACAGCGATGGTCCGAGACCTGGAGCACCTCCAGAGCACGACGAGCATCATGTGGAGGAAATTCCCCGACGACACGGTGACAGTTTGACTATCGGGGAAGGGTCGACAAGACTAGGACGGTTCCCTGTGTCCGGATCAGGGACCACAGTCGTACTACTATCCGCCCGACTGGAGGCGGAACCAAGAAGGAGCCCCAGTGGCAAAGGCCAAGTTTGAGCGGACTAAGCCGCACTGCAACATCGGCACCATCGGACACGTCGACCACGGCAAGACCACTCTCACCGCGGCGATCACGAAGGTGCTCCACGACAAGTACCCTGAGCTCAACGCGGTGAGCGCGTTCGACATGATCGATAAGGCGCCCGAAGAGCGCCAGCGTGGTATCACGATCTCGATCGCTCACGTCGAGTACCAGACCGAGCAGCGTCACTACGCGCACGTTGACTGCCCCGGGCACGCCGACTACGTCAAGAACATGATCACCGGTGCCGCCCAGATGGACGGATCGATCCTGGTGGTTGCGGCGACCGACGGTCCCATGGCGCAGACCCACGAGCACATCCTCCTGGCCCGCCAGGTGGGTGTCCCCGCGATCGTCGTCGCGCTCAACAAGTGCGATCAGATCGCCGATGAGGACGCCGACCTGATCGATCTCGTCGAGATGGAGCTGCGTGAGATCCTCTCCGCGCAGGAGTTCGACGGCGACAACCTGCCGATCGTTCGCGTGGCTGCCTTCCCCGCCCTCAACGGCGACGAGAAGTGGAGCCAGTCGATCCTGGAGCTCATGGACGCCGTGGATGAGTACATCCCGCAGCCCGAGCGCGACACCGAAAAGCCGTTCCTGATGCCCGTCGAGGACGTCTTCACCATCACCGGTCGCGGCACCGTGGTGACCGGCCGTATCGAGCGCGGCATCATCAAGACCGGCGAGACCGTCGACCTGATCGGTATCCGCGACGAGAAGCAGTCCACCACCGTCACCGGTGTGGAGATGTTCCGCAAGATCCTCGACGAGGGTCGCGCTGGCGAGAACGTCGGCCTGCTGCTGCGCGGCACCAAGAAGGAAGACGTCGAGCGGGGCAGGGTCATCATCAAGCCGGGCTCCACGACCCCGCACACCGACTTCGAGTGCAGTGTCTACGTGCTCAACGAGTCGGAGGGTGGCCGCAAGAAGCCGTTCTTCTCGAACTACTCGCCGCAGTTCTACTTCCGCACCACCGACGTGACCGGTGTGGTTCAGCTGCCCGAGGGCACCGACATGGTCATGCCCGGCGACAACACCGAGATGACAGTTCACCTCAACAAGCCGATCGCGATGGAGGAGCAGCTCAAGTTCGCCATCCGCGAGGGTGGCCGCACCGTCGGCGCCGGCAACGTCACCAAGATCCTCAAGTGATCTGACGAAGTGGCTTTTCAGTGGGCCCCGCACCGTGAGGTGCGGGGCCCACTGTCTATGTGAGCTGCCCGATTAGATCACAGCAGTCAGCTGGGTGCTGGCCGCCTCGCGGACCCCGGCAAGCCCCGCAGCGGCGTCGCGGGCGGTGGTGGCTATCTCGGCCAGGCGCTCGCATTCGGCCAGGGTGTGCAGCCAGAGTGCGTAGCGCACCATGGGAACCCGGCTGGGGGCCATCGACAGGCTTGTGACACCCAGCCCGGTGAGCACCAAGGCCATAAGCGGATCACCGGCGGATTCCCCGCACACCCCCACGGGCTTGTCCTTCTCGAGGCCCGCGGCAGCCGCCACTGCGACGAGATCGAGCACGGCCGGTTGCCAGGGATCCAGGAGATCGGACAGCTCGCCCACCATGCGGTCGGCGGCCATCGTGTACTGAGCCAGATCGTTAGTGCCGAGGCTGACGAAATCAACGGCGCCCAGGACTGTGCGGGCGCGCAGTGCCGCGGCAGGTACCTCCACCATGACCCCGGCCGTGGGGAGCCCCGCGTGGGCCACGCGGTCGGCGAACCAGACCGCCTCGTCCACCGTGGCCACCATCGGGGCCATCACCTTGACCACCGCGCCGGTGCGTTCCGCGGCTGCCGCGAGAGCTGCGAGCTGGTCGGTGAGAAGGTCCTCTCGTTCTGCCATGAGCCGCAGACCACGTCGCCCGAGGGCCGGATTCGGCTCCGGGCCTAGGTCGGCGAAGGCTAGCGGTTTGTCGGCGCCGGCATCCAGAGTGCGGACGGTCACGGGGCGGCTGCCGAAGGGGGCCAGGATACGCGAGTACTCTTCGGTCTGCTGCGCTACGCCGGGGGCGGTGGCAGCGGACAGGTGCAGGAACTCGGTGCGAAACAGCCCGACCCCCGCCACATCGGTGGCAGCGGCTAGTTCGGCATCCTCGAGGCTGCCGATGTTGGCCAGTAGCGCGACGGGATGCCCATCGCTGGTGCGGCCCGGCCCGCTCAGCTCCTGGGCCTTGGCCTTGAGCTGGGCCTTGGCAGCCAACTCGTTGAGATATGCCTGCTCGGGGTTGGCGACCAAATGCCCGGAGTCTCCATCGACAGCGATGAGAGTTCCGGGGGCGAGATCGAGGCAGCCCGCCACCTGCACCACAGCCGGGATGCCGCGCTGGGCGGCCAGGATCGCCGTGTGGCTGGTGCGCCCCCCGGCCTCGGTCACGAGGCCGACGACCAGCCCCGGATCCATCATTGCTGTGTCTGCCGGAGCGAGATCGTGCGCGATGACGATGGTGGGCGCGGTGATCGCCGGAACCCCGGGCACGGGGCGTCCCAGCAGGACTGCCTCCGCCCGGGCACCCACATCGCGCAAGTCCGTGACCCGTTCGGCGAAATACCCTCCCAGAGCCTCGAACTGCTCGGCGTAGCTTTCAACGGCGGCGTGGAGCGCGTGGGCTGGCCCGTGTTCAAGGAGGTGCTCAGCCACAGCCTCAAGCAGGCCCGGATCGCGGGCGATCTGCGCTGCCGCGTCCAGGATGGCCGAGGCATCGCCTTCGAGGCCAGCGGCCCGTCGATCGAGATCCTGCCCCACCTGCTCCAGCGCGTCGGTGACGCGGGCGAGGTCGGCGTCGGGATCCTTGGAGCGTGGCTCGGCTGGCAGTGGTTGCGGCGCGGCGACGATCACGACGGGAGCCACGGCGTGACCGCCGCTGACGGGGACACCGCTGAGTCGCATCATCACTCCTGGGGGCCGAGGTTGCAGGCGGGCGCGGTGGGAATCGGAGTCATCAGGAATCCTTCTGGTCGATGCAGGTCCTCCTGATGCTAGCCAGTCCAGGTGTGGTCAGGTCGGGTGGTTCGAGTTTGGCCCTCTCCCGCGCGGTGTCGGTTAGTCCCGGGAGGTGGCTTTCCGGGTAGGGGACCGTCGCGCAGCCCCAGGCGATGCCGTGGGCCCACGCGATTACCGGGCTGCGGCTTGCGGGCCGGGGCGTCGTCGAGCAGCCCGCCAGGAGGCAGCCTTACGCACCGACGGTGGGCAGCGGGGGGGTGATCGTGACCGAGGCGAACCCGCCGCGGGCCTGGGTGTCCACGTCGACGATCTCGCCGGCGATTTCGTGTCCGAATAGTGCGCGGGGCAGTGAGGTTCTGGTGTCCGTTCGTTCGGATCTTGATATCGGTTCCGCACGTGGAGCAGCTCTTAACCTTGATCTGGGTCTCTCCGGGCCCGCATCCGGGTTCGGGGACGTCTTCGAGGGAAGGTCCCCCGGTGCATAGCAGCCCAGGGCAAGCATTGGTCCCGTCATCTACTCGATGCTCGACATCCACAGTGATCGGGCATCAAAGCCCCGAGGTGTGGATCGGTGGGGGTTCGTGTGGGATTAGCCTCGCCTCTGGATCGCCGCCCACTCGTCGCGCAGACCCACGGTGCGATGGAACAGCCGGTCGGACTCGGGATCGGCGGCGAAGTATCCCAGCCGCTCGAATTGCACCACCTCACCGCCGGGTACCTGCGCGACCGCAGGTTCTGCTTTGGCCCCGGTGAGGAGTTCGCGGCTGGCGGGGTTGAGGTCGTCGAGGGGTTCGCCGGTGCGTTCCCCGGGTGCTTCGGCGGTGAAGAGGTGGTCGTAGAGCGCCACCGTCATGTCGACAGCGTGCGGCGCGGAGACCCAGTGCATCGTCGACTTCACCTTGCGTCCATCGGGCGCGGTACCGCCTCGGGACTGCGGATCGTAGGTCGCGTGGACCTCGATCACGTTCGCGTGCTCATCGTGCACGACCTCGGTGGCTGTGACTAGGAAGGCCCCGCGGAGGCGAACTTCACGGCCGGGGGAGAGGCGGAAGTACTTGGGGGGTGGCACTTCGCGGAAGTCGTCGGACTCGATCCATAGCTCGCCGGTGAACGGCACCATGCGGGTGCCATCGTCGGCGTTCTCCGGATTGTTGGCCACCTCGAAGTGCTCCACCACCGGGGCGCCGTCGGGGCCGGTGGGCCAGTTGTCCAAAATCAGCTTCAATGGCCGGGTCACCACCATGCGACGCTGCGCGTTCAGGTTGAGCTCGCGGCGCACATAGGATTCCAACGCCTCGATGCGTTGACGGCTGTTGGTGCGGGTAGTTCCGATCTCGGTGCAGAAGGCGCGCACGGCGGTCGCGGGATATCCACGCCGCCGTAGCCCGCTCAGCGTCGGCATCCGCGGATCGTCCCAGCCGTCGACAACGCCGTCGCTGACGAGGTTGGCCAGCCTACGTTTGCTGGTGACGGTGTGTGTGAGCTCCAGTCGGGCGAACTCGGTTTGTTTTGGCGCGGGTGCGGCGAGATCGAGCTGGGCCAGGAACCAGTCGTAAACAGGGCGATGGGACTCGAACTCGAGGGTGCACAGCGAATGCGTGACACCCTCGATGGCGTCGCTTTGGCCGTGTGCCCAGTCGTAGGTGGGATAGATGGCCCACCTGTCCCCGGTGCGGTGGTGCGCCAGGTGCCGGATGCGATACATGATCGGATCCCGCAACTGCATGTTCTCGGCGTTCATGTCGATCTTGGCCCGCAGCACCCGCGAGCCGTCGGGGAACTCCCCGGCGCGCATCCGCCGGAACAGGTCGAGATTCTCGGCGGTCGAGCGGGTGCGGTTGGGGCTATCGATCCCGGGCTTTCCGTAGCCGCCGCGGCCGGCCGAGATCTCCTCGAGGGACTGGTCATCGACATAGGCCACGCCCTTGCCGATCAGCTCCTCGGCCCAGCGATAGAGCTGCTCGAAGTAGTCCGAGGCGTGGCACACCGAGGACGGTTCGTAGCCGAGCCATTCGATGTCTCGCACGATCGACTCGACGAATCCGGTCTCCTCGGTCTCCGGGTTCGTGTCGTCAAGCCGCAACACACAGCTGCCGCCGAAGTCCTCCGCGATGCCGAAATCGACCACTATCGCTTTGGCGTGGCCGATGTGGAGGTATCCGTTTGGCTCGGGTGGGAATCTGGTTTGAACTCGTCCCCCGTAGGTGCCCTGCTGATTGTCGGTTCGCACAATGTCATGGACATAGGTGTGGCCGGGCTCCGGGTGGTCGTTCATGGCTGGAAAGTTAGCACGGGCGGCTGGCTAACTGCCGGTCACCAGGTGATCGAGCCACAACAGGCCGGCGATGGGGACCCCCACCACCACGACGATGACCATCGCCAGCAGCAGCGCGACGCCGATCCAGTACCGCAGCGAAGCCCGGCGCACCTGCTCGGCGTCAGCGATGCTCCGCTGCAGCAGCACCAGATTCTTGCGGTTGGAACGATACGTCAGATCGAAGAAGGCGCCGATGAGTGGGATGAAGCCCAGCAGCCAGTCGGTCAAGTAGTTCGCGCCCATGCGGGTCAACACGCTCAGCGGCGCCCGCAGCCGGACCGCATCCACCAAGACCACCGAACCGAAGACGGCCCCCACTGTGCTGCCCGCGCCGGGAATCAGGCTGAGCAGCGGGTCAATGCCGATCCGGACCCCGGTACCCGGGAGGCGGACGAGATCGTCAAGCAGGTAGGCAAAGG
>JBKEBG010000133.1:0-21522 GCA_047972985.1 Arachnia sp. | reverse complement strand
CGCAGGTGTACCCGCCGCTGACGACGGTGCGTCAGTCATTCGACGAGCTGGGGGCCCGGTGCATGGAGATTCTGCTGGCCAAAATCAGTCACGAGGAGCCCGATAACACC
Source organism: Arachnia sp. (assembly GCA_047972985.1). Taxonomy (GTDB): domain Bacteria; phylum Actinomycetota; class Actinomycetes; order Propionibacteriales; family Propionibacteriaceae; genus Arachnia. The sequence goes on along the minus strand of JBKEBG010000133.1, from coordinate 21,412 downwards.
CCGCTGACGCCGAGGCTGGTGGTGCGCCAATCGGCGGGCGCGCCCCGGCGGGCAGAGCCCCGGATCCTCGGCGGCGTGGCTGCCCGGGTGGGGTGACAAGCTCCGTAGCCATACGCCGGCTGGGGCGCCCTCGGCTGGTTGAGCAGCGCTGAAGGCGCCTCACCCCCGCTACGGGAAACTGTGTCGCGTGCCCCGTCGAAACGGGTGGATGGCCCGGGGCAGGTCTCAGGAGCCGGAGGTCCAGAGCACGGCAACCGCCGCGTTGAGCACTGCCACCCAGCCCGAGATACTCACCAGGGTGGCGAGATCTTGACCCTTCTTGGCGCGCACATTGGCGATTTCAGCGCAGGCCGCCACGACGAGCGCAAGCATGAACTTCACCGCCACCTTGATGTGGTTGATGTCGTCGCCACCCATCATGTGAAGCCCCACGAGGACAAGCCCGGTGATGATCTGGGCGCGCGCACCCCACACGAGGGCGGGTGTGGCCTTGCCTCGGGCGGCGAAGATGGCGCTGCCGACGACGGCTGCCAGGCCCAGTAGATGTGCCAGAACGAACAAGTTGATGACGATGCTCACCACCCCAATCCTATGTGACAGTGATAAAAGCTCCCAGGTGTCTCAGCGCGTGCGAGTTTCCACCGCCCCGACGCGTGGCGACACCCGCGGCGTCGCCCCCTGTTTCGGCCGCCAGTACCCGTCTGGGCTGCCCCCGTCGGGCGCGAATCGTCGTGTGCGTCGTGGGCCAGTGTCGTAGGTGGATCGGCGGTGCGGTGCGACGGCGTTACATGCTGCGGTGCGGCGGGCGCCTCGGCCGGCCAAACCGGCACTGTGATGGGGGCGGATTTGTGGCCTATCTGACGTGTCGGTCAAACGGCCGTCACATGGTGTATAGCCAGAGGGAATACCCCATAAGGGCACGGGGTCAACGGGTCTGTTATGGGCCCTGTAATACGTGTGTGACAAGGCATTGAGCTTCTCACAGCAGGCCTATCTAGTGCTTCGCCCGGATGACATCCCGGGGGGGTGAGTCCTTCCCGAGCAACCTGCATAACCGGTTAACTCGACCCCACGCCAGTGGCGGCGAAATATATCAATAAGCTACGGTGCTAAGAGGGGGATCAAAGGGGTCACAGTCGTCGGACGGTGCTGCCCTTCGATGAGAAGTACACACTAGGGGGAAATAATGGGCTCGCGAATTCGATTTAAAGGCGCTCGCTGGGGGGTGGTTCTGGCCGCTGCGTTGGTTGCCACGCTGAACGTGGCGTCACCGGCTGCCGCAGCCGAGCTGACCGGTGTCATTACCAACATCACAGTCGAACGCGTGCGGGAGAACCCGCCGGACGAAATCGACGTGTTGGAGCAGCTGAGGATCAAGGCCAACTGGTCGGTGGCGAACCCCCGGAAAGACGATTCGTTCTCGATGACGTTGCCGAGCGAATTCGGCGCCGGGGTCATATCGTTCGATCTGAAGGACCCGACTCAGACCATCACGCTTGCTAAGTGCACAGTGACGAATCAGTCATCTGCTCCCACGATGACCTGCATCCTGACCGCCGAGGCAGAAGCCTTCGGCTCGATCAGCAACGGGAACCTGTGGCTGCTGGCCCAGGCTCGCGCCACCACTGATTCCAACAAGGTGACCTTCACTGTGGACGGCACCCCGGTAGTGGTGCCGCTGCCTGGCACCAAGATCGTTGCCACGACCCACGCCGGCCCGAAGCCACCCACCACCCTGGAAAAGGGAGCCTGGATCAACGCTGCCTGGGGTTCGATGTCGTGGATGGTGAAGTGGCCGGGGTCGTTCGTCACCGGAGACTCGATCACTTTCACCGATGAGCTGATCATCGATGCTCCCACCTACGAGGCCCACGCGGGGCAGATCACCACGCCCCGTCTTCAGGTGTGGAATCCGGACACCCAGCGGTTCAACAACATCGACGGTGAGTTCATCGAGCTGGAATGGAACGAGACCCGCACTGCCTTCACCGCAACTATCACCTACGACTTCCAGGCCGACGGCGCCTACGCATTCGAGTACCGGACCAAGCCGGTCGGCCCCGCCGTCTACGGGGACGTGTACCGCAACAAGATCACGGCTGAGGGAAAGACTGTCTACAGCGACCGTGAATGGAACCAGGGCGGTGGCGGCGATGGGTCCGGCCTTGGCAGGTTCGCGCTGACCAAGTCAGTCACCGGTGACGCCGCGCCCGTCGTCCCCGACGACGCTGCCTACACCATCTCCTACTCCTTCGGCGATCAGACCCGCGAAATGACTGTCACCGAGGGGTCGCAAATCTACAGCGAGCGAGTCGCTGCTGACACTGAGATTACCCTCACCGAGGTCGAGTTCCCCGACATCGCCGGTGTCGAGTGGGGAACTCCCACCTTCTCCGGTGTCGGTGTTACCGACAACGGCGACGGCACCGCCACCATCACACCCGAGGGTGGCAAAGTCATCGAGATCGGCCTCAATAACGTTGCCAACTCCAACGCTCCCAAACTCGTTTCGGTGGGTGATTTCACGTGGTTTGATTCGGACTCGGATGGGGTTCAGGATCAGGGTGAGCCTGTGGTGCCGGGTGTGACCGTGAACCTGTACGCGGCTGATGGTGTTGAGGTTCTGGACTCGGTGGTAACCGATGACAACGGGTTTTACTCGTTTACTGGTCTGACTCCGGATACCGGGTATGTGATGGAGTTTGTGGCTCCGGATGGGTATGTGTTCACTTTGCAGTCCTCTGGTGATGATGTGGCGCAGGATTCGGATGCCGATCGGGTGACGGGGCGGGTGTCATTCACCTCTCGGGCATCGGGTGAGAATCGGGCTGATACTCCTGATGACCCAACTATCGACGCAGGGTTCGTTGAGCAGCCAGTGGATGTCGAAGTCGAGCTCGCCTCCTCAGGTGAGGGCGACAAGGAAACTACGCCGGTGGCCGCCGATGACGTGGTGGTGCCGAGCACCACGGTGGCTGCCGATGAAGTGAAGCTGCCGAGCACCGGTTCGAATGGTGCGACGCTGCCGCTGCTGGTGGTCGGCCTCATGGGCCTGCTGGGTGGCGCCGCGGCGCTGACCCGTAGGGCGGCCGTTCGACAGTAGTTTCTGGGGCCGTTTCCCTGAACTGACGGCGGGGGCTGTGGGCACTTCGGTGCTGACGGCCCCCGCTTCGTCGTCCCGAGGCCCCGGGCGACCTGCGGCACGAATCGCCGTGACAGCCGTGGCCCAGCCTCGCAGATGGATCGGCGACTCGTGGGGCCGCGCCTGGTGTCCTGGACCCGCAGCCGTGCACCCTCGCCGGGCCGCGCTCGTCATTGACCGCGCGGCGGGGGCACTCCGGGCCGGAGTCCTAGACCGGCGGGGGCGCGAGGGTGTGTTCAACCCCGTCGAGAGCGACGCGCAGCTTGCTGGTGAACCACTCGAGGGGATCGGCTGCCCGCGCTTCAGCAACGGCGAGCCGAATTGCCTGCCGCTCGTCCTCGGTGGCACCAGGGTCGGTGCTGGACGGGGCCCAGTGGGGGTGAGCGGCCGCCTCCCGTTGCTCTAGGCCGGCCCCGGATCCGGTGGAGTGGCGGTCTTCGATGTCGCGCCGGTTGTCGGTGACCATGTCGAAGACTATGTCGCAGGCAAGGATGGCGGTGGCTGGGGTGAATCCCTGGCGGAGCAGGATGGCGCACAGATCCTCGATGAGGCGCATCCCGGTCAACGGGAGGACGCCACGGGCAGCCTCGGTCGCGGAGCCGGGGTGGGCCTCCCACAGCTGCCACAAGGTCAGGGCGTGCCGGGTAAGAACATCGCGCCAGGTGCCGTCGCGGGAAGGCCAGTCGGCGTGCTGCAGGAGGTGGCCCAGGCCGATGCGCACGAGTTCGTCGCGGTCGGCGGTGTAGCGGTAGAGGGTGGTGTGGCCGACCCCCAGCCGATCCCGGACGGCGGCGACGGTGAGGTTGGTGAAGCCCACGTCGATGACGGCCCGGGCAATCGCCTCTCGGGTCAGCACGGGTGGGCGGCCCATGCGGGCGGAGCCGGTCATGACTGTGTGCCCCCTCCGCACTCGTGGCCGCCAGACCTCGCGTCGGCGGTGTTCGTCTCAGGCTAACAAGCCGGTGGGGCTCACTGTGGACTCTGCCGCGCGCCGCGGAATTGGGGGTGGAGGAGGACGAACCCGGCGACGGCTCCCATGATGGCGGCGCCGATCATGATGGGCAGCGGCGCCCAGACGCCGTAGAGCAGCGTGCTGGCTGTGGGGGCGATGACGAAGGTGAGCCCGTTGGTGGCGCCGATGAGCCCGGCGAGGCTTCCCTGCTCGTCGCGGTACATGAGCAGTGACGGCCCGGCTGTGTAGCCGGGCATGGCGATCCCGAGCCCGAAACCGACCATCAGGACTGCCACGATCAAAAGTGGCAACCCCAGGTCGGCGATGATCAGCGCATAACCGGTGAACGCGGCCACGGTGCCCACGCGCAGCAGGGTGCCGGGCGGCCAGCCGCTCTTGGGCACTATGACGCCCTGGGCGATGACCATGCCGACGCCTACGGCGAGCAGCGAGCCGCCGGTGGCAACGCCGGTGAGTTCGGCGGGGAGCGCGAAACGGTCCTGCACGACGAATCCGAGCAGGACCTGCATGAACCCGAGCGCTGTGAACATTCCGAAGCCGGCAAGTAGGAACGGCCACACCCGCGCGTCAGTGACGCGCACCGTGGCAGGTGCGGGGATGAGAGCGTGGTGCGGTTCGCGGCGCAGCCGCAGCGCTACCAGGGCGAGCGCGCTGGCCAAGAGAACCGGCACTGCCGCAATCGGCCAGATCAGCCCGAACCCGGACAACACTCCGCCCACCAATGCGCCGCCGATGGTTGCCATTCCCTGGACGGCCCCGATGCCGGCCATTCCTTTGGTGCGGGTGGCTTCGTCGGGGGTGATGTCGGCGATATATGCCTGTGCGGTCGGTGGGATCGCGGCGATCGCTGAGCCGAAACCAACCCCGCGCAGCAGCACGAACAGCGCGAACAACGTTGCGGTGGGGATGAGGCCCCGCATGCCGAGCTCGGAGACGATGGTGAATCCGATGGTCACCAGGGTGGCCAATCCGAGGGCGGCGACCAGGACGGGTTTACGCCCCCAGGACTGGGAGCGGCGGCCCCAGAGCTGGCTGCTGAGCACCACCATCACTGCGGCGGTGCTGATGGTCACTCCGATCTGCCACTCGGCCAGCCCGATTTCGCGGGCCAGCGGCGCGATGATCGGGTTCAGAGTCATCTGCCCGAGATAGGTCAACAACACAGCGGCCAGCAGCAGCGGAATCTGCGGTGCCGGTGGTTCGCCTTCCGGTTCGTGCGGGGCTGGCTGGGGGTTTTGCCGGTGCGGTGGGCTGCTCATCGGGGGTTCCTGTCTGGTTCGCCGGATGTCAAGAAGGAGGTGCCGGCCGGGCCCGCACACTTTCGGGACTATAGTACCGAAAATAGAGTAATGAGAACAGCTATCACTTGTTTGTTCATTCGGCGTGCGACGCACCGTCGTTCCGGAGGGCGGCTATGGGGTGAGGGCGACGGCTTCTCCTTCGATGAGTCCGTCCGGGGGGGCACGACCAGCAACGACCAAAAACTGCGATCGCAGTGCGCTGACTGCCCCCGACGCGAGTCGAGGCCGCGAAGGCCTCTCGAAGGCGACACCCGCCGCGATGTAGACACGTGCTGTCATGCGTTCACGCTGGTCCAGCGGACCTCGGGTGTGGACGGCCGAGGCAGATCGGCGGCACCGGCGATCACTTCAGGCTCGACGGATCCGAGTCCCCGCCAATTGAAGCGCGAGGCGTCCGCCGGTGGGGTCAGCCGACCAGGTCGTCGATCAGCGACGGCGGCACGTCCTCCAGCCGGGCATAGCGCCACTCGGGTGTGTTGTCCTTGTCGATCAGCAGCGCCCGCACTCCCTCGGCGAAATCACCCAACGGCAGCAGCCGCTGGGCAACTCGGAGGTCCTGCTCGAACACCTCCGACAGGCTCAGATCAGCCGAACGCAGCAGCAGCCGCATCGCGACGAGCACCCCGAGCGGGCTGCGGGCCCGCAGCTCCCGGGCGGCCACCCGGGCCTCCGGTGAGGGGCTGGTCTCCAGCCGATGCGCTATCTCGATGGCGTCGTCGGGTGCGTAACACTCGGTGATCCACGCCGACTCACTCAGCGCCGCATTCAACGGGCCATTGGCCGGCTCATCGGCGAAACCGAGCCGGATGGCATCGCCCCCGGCGAACGTGGCAGAGGTCAAGGCGACATGCCGGCCAACGGCGCCGCCGCGGGCCAGCAACCCCATGGTGCCGACATCGGGGCACCAGCCGATCTTGGTCTCCGGCATGGCACACACCGTGGTCTCGTCGACGATGCGACGGGAGGCGTGCGCCGAGATCCCGATCCCGCCGCCCATGCACACCCCGCGCATGTATGCAGTCACTGGTTTGGGGTAGTGGGCGATCACCTGGTCCAGTGAGTACTCGGCCGCCAGAAACGCCAGCCACTGGTCGCCTGCTGTCACCTGAGCGGCCATGGCGCGCACGTCAGCCCCTGAACACAGCCCGCGGTCCCCGGCCCCGCGGATCTCGACGGCGTTCACCGCCTGGTCGCCGGCCCATAGTTCCAGCGTGGTGGTTGCCGCCCGCATCATCTCCAGAGTCAACGCGTTGATGGCCCGCGGCCGATTGAGTGTCAGCTGCCCGACGCCGCCGACAACATCGGTGAGTAGCTCGGTCATGTCGGCTCCCGGATTCTCGACGACGAGGAGGAAGCCCTCATGGTAATGGCCCGCGAGTCCCCGGAATAGGTCCCGATTCAGGCAGGCCCCTGGGGCGGCGCGGCGTCATTGCTTCGCTGCGTTGGGGGGCTACGTGTGGGGAAGCGCGTTGAACAGGTTGCCGTGAAGTGTCGGGGTGCGGGCGATGATGTGGCGGGGAATCGGGGCCGACATGTGCGTGATGCGCTGGGTCATGAGGTCGCTGAAGACTCTCGAGCTCCAGGCAGACGGGTCGTCGAAGCCGCTCACCGTTGCCCCGGCCCGGATGAGCAGCCAGGTGCCAGCCGCGTCGTAGGCGGTCATCAGTTTCCGTCCTCGGATCGCGATATCGACCTCGCGCGTGGCCATGGCCACGGCTGCTGCGGTTCCTGCTCCGATGTTGATCAGCTCGACATCTGTGTCGAATGCGTCGCTGAGGGCACGGTAGACGCGATCGAAACGGGCTGCAGCGCGCCCGGCTGACAAATTGACGACTGCAGTGATGTGCCCTGTCTGTGCGCTCAGACCGCTGATCGCACCAAGGTGGTCGGGGTGTTTCGCGGAAAAAAGTTGCGGTGTGATGGTCGCGTTGTCCAGCATCATGTGGTGGTCGGGGAAATCAATGAGCCCGATGCCGCTGCTGTCGATGATGCCAGCACCGAGCGGAAGGTCGAGGCTTGATCCCGGGAGCCGGGCGAAGGCGACGAAAGCGGCGCCGTAGCCCGCGCCCATGGTCATGTAGCTGGAAGTGCCGTCGAGCGCGTCGATCAGGATGATCAACGCCGGGCCGCGGGCCTGGGCCAGGCGGTTCGTCTGCTGGAACGTGGCCTCTTCGCCGGCGACGATGAGCTCCCAGCCGGCTGGAAGGCGGAGCTGGCTGGAAACGTACCTGGTGGCGAGTTCGTGGAGCTGGATGTCCAGCAGCCGCGGAGGGGACCCCGCGTGAGGCCCTGGCGGCGAGACTTCACGAGTGTGCGGCGGCAGCAGGCCATCGCCAGCAAGGCGAAGATCGTTGGCTTCCGAGGCGGCTTGGTGGAGATTCGTCAGGAGTCGGATGACTGTGGCGCGGATGTGGTCCCGGTGGAGCGGGCCACCACGGTGTAGTTCCTGCATCGGCTGGTCCTCCTGCTCTCTTCGGCGGCACCGCTAGAATACCGAACAATGTCCTACAGTGCTATTTGCAAACCACACCGTTGTAAGATGCGTACTGAGAGGACAAATCGTGATTAGACTTGCCAGGATGTGGGTGGTCGTACAAGACTAGCTTCTTCCGTAGGACAACTGAACAGGAACCACAATCGGCCCAGCCGACCGCACATACCACCACGAGACCGCGGGCTACTTCCCCAGCCCGACAGGAGAGGAGCCATCCAATGGCAAAAAGTGGGAGCATCACATTCCGGCTAGACGCAGAAACCGAGGAGAGGCTGGCGCTGGTCCTCACCATCGATGATCGAACGGCCTCCGACGTCATGAGGGAGGCACTCACAGCATGGGTCGACCAACGCATCGCCGACCCTGAGTTCCTGGCTCGAGCAGCCGAGATGCGCCGACGCCAAGCCGAACTACTTGGCCAAGCTAGCTAGCACACACTTGCTCGCGAACAACCATCAGGTGCCCTGGGTGGACCAATAGATTCACCCAGGGCTTTGCCTTGCCGTGGAGCCGCTGACGGTGGTCTCTAGCAGCTCGCCCTTGTCCGGCCAGGTTGGCGGGACCTCATTGGTGAATCCAGCGCCTGTCAGTCTCGGGCCTACCGGTGCGATAGCCCAACGATGAGTAGGACCTGGCGTGGTTGAAATGCTCATTCAGCGCCGCGGGCCCCCGTATTCGTGGCGGCGGGGGTGGGCCTGAGACAATAGGCGCCGTGCGCGTCTACAACTTTTCTGCCGGACCGGCCATGCTGCCGGTCGACGTCCTCAACGAGGCTGCCAGCGAGCTGACCGACTGGCGCTCCTCGGGCATGTCGGTGATCGAGGTATCCCACCGCGGCGCCGACTTCGTCGAATGCGCCGCCGACGCCGAAGCCACACTGCGCCGGGTCATGGGCATCCCCGACGGGTACCGGGTGCTGTTCCTGCAGGGCGGTGCCTCCGCCCAGTTCGCCGCGATCCCGATGAACCTCACCGCCCCCGGTGATGCCGTCAGCTACCTCAACACCGGCCAATGGTCCAAGAAGGCCATCGCCGAGGCAGGCAACTTCGACCTCCAGGTCACCATGGCCGCCGACGAGAAGGCCTCCGGCTACACCCGAGTCCCCGACGAGGGCAGCTACGAGGTGGACCCGGCATCGGCCTACCTGCACTACACGCCCAACGAGACCATCGGTGGCGTCGAGTTCGGCTACGTGCCTCACGTCGAGGGGGTCCCGATCATCGCCGATATGAGCTCGACGATCCTGTCCCGGCCCATCGACGTGGAAAAGTTCGGCGTCATCTACGGCGGCGCCCAAAAGAACATGGGCCCCTCCGGGCTGTGCGTGCTCGTGGTACGCGAGGACCTCCTCGGCCGCGCCCGCCCCATCACCCCGACCATCCTCAACTGGGCCAAGCAGGCCGCAGCCGACTCGATGCTCAACACCCCTCCCACCTTCTCGGTGTACCTGCTGGGCAAGATCCTGCACTGGATCGAAGACACCGGCGGCCTGACCCAGATGGGCCAACGCAACCAGGCCAAGGCCACCGCGCTGTACTCCTACATCGACAACAGCGCCTTCTACGCCAACCCCGTCGCCCCCGAGGCAAGGTCCTGGATGAACGTGCCGTTCACCCTCGCTGAGGCCGAACTCGACAAGGCATTCCTGGCCGGGGCCACTGAAGCGGGGCTGGCCAACCTCAAGGGCCACCGCTCGGTCGGTGGCATGCGGGCCTCGATCTACAACGCGATGCCGATGGACGGCGTCGAGGCCCTGATCTCCTATATGCGCAGCTTCGAAACCGACCACGCCTGATGCGCTACCGGATCCAGACCCTCAACCAGATCAGCCCCGCCGGGCTGTCCCGGCTGCCCGCCGACAACTTCGACGTCGGTCACGACCTGGCAGATCCCGACGCGCTGCTGCTGCGCTCGGCCGACCTCCACTCCACTCTGATCGGAGCGTCGGTCAAGGCAGTGGTGCGGGCCGGGGCAGGCACCAACAACATCCCCATCGACCGGCTCACCGAGCGCGGGATCCCGGTGTTCAACACCCCCGGTGCAAACGCCAACGCGGTCAAGGAACTAGTGCTGGCCGGGGCGCTGCTGTCGGCCCGAGGTCTGTTCCACGCTGGCGTGTTTGTGCGGGACCTGCCCGGTGGTGACGAGGAAATCAGCGTCGCCGTCGAATCCGGGAAGAAGCAATTCGTCGGCATCGAACTACCCGGCCGCACCATGGGCGTGATCGGGCTCGGTGCCATCGGGGTGCTGGTGGCCAACGCTGCGCTCTCGCTCGGGATGCGGGTGGTCGGCTACGACCCGGCCATCACAGTCGAACACGCCTGGCGGTTATCGGCGGAGGTCGAACGGGCCGCCAGCGTCGACGAGGTGGTGCGCCAGGCCGATTTCCTCACCGTCCACGTGCCGCTGATCGAGGCCACCAGGCACCTGATCAGCACCGCCCGGCTGGCCCTGATGAAACCCACCGCGACGGTGCTCAACTTCGCCCGCGCCGGGATCATCGACGAGGCGGCCATCATCGAAGCCCTCGACGAGGGCCGGATCCGTGGCTATGTCTGCGATTTCCCCTCCACAACACTCAACCGGCACCCCAAGGTGATGGCGCTGCCGCACCTGGGCGCCTCGACGGTGGAGGCCGAGGAGAACTGCGCCGCGATGGCCGCCGACCAAGTCAAAGACTTCCTCCTCCACGGCAACGTGCGTAATTCGGTCAACTTTCCCGAGGCGCACCTGCCCCGCAACGGTGGCGCCAGGCTGGTCATCATCAACGCCAACGTGCCCAATATGGTGGGCCAGGTTTCCTCGGCGCTGGCCGATGCCGGGCTCAACATCGCCGATCTGCTGAACAAGTCCCGCGGGGATCTGGCGATCACCCTGGTCGACGTGGACGGCGAGGTGCCCGATTCGCTGTGTCTGCGGCTGCGCGAGATCGAAGGAGTGCTCAGCGTCCGCGTCGCCTAGGCGCCGGGCTTGAGCGCCAACGCCGAGAAGTTCGCCACGGCGGCCTGGGTCACGTCGTCGTCGAAGAAGGCCCGCCACACCGCCGGTGCCATGGTGAAGTGCTGCACCCCGGCCTGCGCCAGCCGCAACACCTGATCGGGCCGCCGCAGGCTCCCGGCGAGCACCTTCGTCGCAGCATCGACGCCGGTGATGGCTGCCTGCATGTCGAGGGTCGCCTGCATCCCATCGCGGCCCGCCTGATCCATCCGCCCCACGAATGGGGCAAGGAAAGTGGCATCGGCCAGGACAATCGGCAGCACCTGCGACGCGTCGTGCACCGCGGTGACCAGCACCTCACCCGTGGCCGACAACACAGCCGCCGCCTGGATCGCCGCCGGCGAATAGGGCACCTTGACCACCACGCGCGGCGAGAGCTCCCGGAACTGACGCCCGAGCTCGATCATCTCGGCCGGGGACTCGCCCCAGACCTGGACGAACACCCGCTTGGCGCCCGCGGCTGTGCTCCAGCGGATCAGGTCGGGGATGTCGAGCGAGGCCAGCCCGGCCTTGTCGAGGATCGCCGGGTTCGTCGTGACGCCGCTGAACACGCCCGTGGCGAGCAGCTCCTCGACCTCGTCGCGGACCGCGCAATCGATGTAGTAGTGAAGTGACATGGGTGTCTCCTGGGAAATGTGTAGGGGTCAGGAACGTGCCCGGACCCGGGTGTCGAGGATGACGGCCAGGACGATGATGAGTCCCTTGACCACCATCTGCCAGTAGCTTGAAACGTTGAGCAGCGTGAGCCCGTTGCTGAGCACCGCCACCAATATGCAGCCGATCACAGTGCCGCTGATCCGGCCCCGGCCACCGGCCAGGCTGGTTCCGCCCAGCACCACTGCCGCGATGGCGTCCAGCTCGAGCCCGGTGCCCATGGAGGGCTGCCCCGAACCGAGCCGGGCGGTGAGGATCACTCCGGCCAGGCCGCTGAGCACGCCGGTCATGATGTAGACCCCGGCGATGGTGCGCGGCACCGGCAGCCCGGTCCAGCGCGCCGCTGTCTCGTTCCCGCCCACCGCGTAGGTGTAGCGGCCGAATCTGGTGCGGCGCAGGATGATCGCCCCCGCCGCGACGGCCACCGCCATGATCCACACCGGCACCGGGATCCCCAGCAGGTATCCCACGCCCAAGATCGTGAACCCGGGATCCTGCGCCGGGATCGGGCTGCCGTCGGTATAGATGTAGCCGAGCCCGCGGAATGCCTGCATCGCCGCGAGAGTCGTGATGAACCCGGCGATCTTGAACTTCGCCGTCACGTAGCCGTTGAGCAGGCCCGCCACCAGGCCGACGCCGAGCCCGGCCAGCACAGCCAACGCGGGGGACCCCGTCGCGGCGAGGGCCGAGGCCGCCATCACACCCGAAACCGCCACTATCGAGCCGACCGACAGGTCGATACCGCCGGTGATGATGACGAAGGTCATGCCGACCGCGACGATCGCGGTCACCGCCATCTGCCGCACCACATTCATCAGGTTGGACACGCTCAGGAAATGCTCGCTGGCGAAAGCGAAGGCGATCATGATCACCAGCAGTGCCGCGATCAGCGCGAACTGGCGAAGTTGATTCATGTTCAGCCCGCGGCGGGCCGCGGCGGCGTTGCCGGTGGTGCTCACGCTACTTCTCCCATCGCGAAGCGCAGCAGCGTCTCGTCATCGAGGTCATGGTTGACTCCTTCGTAGGTCACTGAGCCCTCGCGCATCACGATCACTCGATCGCTGAGCATCCGGATCTCCTCGCTCTCCGACGAGATGACCAGGATGGACATTCCCTGCGCGGCGAGCCGATGGATCTGCTCGTAGATATCTTGTTTGGCCCCGACGTCGATCCCCTTGGTGGGCTCGTCGAGGATGAGGATCGACGGGTGGAGCGCCAGCCACTTGGCCAGCACTATCTTTTGCTGGTTGCCGCCGCTGAGGCGCCCGGTTTCCTGCTGCGGGCCGCGCGCCACTATCCCCAGCGATTCGGCGTAGGTGGCCCACAGCTCGGCGTCGTCGCGGGCGGTGCGGCGCCATACCCGCCAGCGTCGTAGCCCGGCGAGTTCCATGTTGCGGATATTCGGCAGGCTCAACACCAGCCCGCCGACCTTGCGTTCCTCGGGGACCAGCCCGATGCCCGCCGCCGCTGCCTTGGCGGGGGAGCCGGCGGCCAGCGGCTGCCCGGCCACCGTCACTGTGCCGGAATCGTAGGTGTCGATCCCGAACACGGCCCGGGCAAGCTCGGTGCGCCCGGCCCCGACCAGGCCGAACAAGCCGACGACCTCACCTTGGTGCAATGTGAGCGATACATCGTGCAGCGCCGCATTGCCCAGCTGCGAGACCTCCAGCACCACCGGGGTGTCGGCCTGGGTGTGGCTTTGCTCGTCGAGTTCGCTCTCGTAGCGTTGCAGGTCGCGGCCGATCATCATGCGTACCAGCTCGTCGCGGGTGGTGGCAGCGGTCTCCACCTGGCCGATATAGGCGCCGTCGCGCATGACTGTGATGTGATCGGTCAACGCGAAGATCTCGTCCATCCGGTGGGAGATGTAGACGATTGCCACGCCCTGGTCGCGCAGCTTGCACAGGATGTCCATCAGGTTCGCCGCCTCCGCGGCGCTCAGCGACGTGGTGGGCTCGTCCAGGACGATGACCCTGCCCCCGGAGGACACTGCGCGCGCGATCTCCACCAGCTGCTTTTGGGCAGTCGGCAGCGAACGCACCAGCCTTGCCGGGCTGAGCCCGGCAAGGCCGACCTGGTCCAGTGCGGCCCTGGCCTTGGCCGTGGCATCCGCCTCATCGATCAACCCGAACCTGGTGCTGGTTTCCGCGCCCAGGACAATGTTCTCGCTGATCGTGAGGTCGTCGAGCAAGATGAGCTCCTGGTGGACGATGGAGATGCCTCGCTCGCCCATGCTGCGGGGATTGAGATCGTGAACCTCGCGCAGGTCGCCGCCGGGATCGGCGATCCGGATCGTCCCGGCGTCGCAGCTGTAGACGCCCACCAGGATCTTCATCAGCGTCGACTTCCCGGCACCGTTGGCACCCATCAGAGCGTGGATCTGGCCGGTGCTGATCTTCAAACTGCCATCGGTGAGGACCTTCACGCCCGAGAACGACTTCTCGACATTTTCCATGTCCACCAGGAGCTCGTGAGCCATGTCGGCTCCTTTCGGGTCAGTGTGCGGGTGGGGGATTACTCGTCGGCGGCGTAGGCGGCCTCACGGTCGATGAAGTCCTGGACGTTGTCCTTGGTCACCAGGTCGATCGGCGCCGATTCATGATCCGGGATCTCCTCGCCTTCGAGTTGCTGATGCATCAGCTGCATCGCGATGTAGCCCATCTGGTAAGGATCCTGGGCGACTGTGGCGCGGATCTCGGTCTCGTCGTCGATGGCGGTCAGCAGGTCGGGGGTGGCGTCGACGCCGACGATGAGCACGTCGAGGCCGCGGGCCTGGACCGCGCTGAGCGCGCCCATGGCGCTGGACTCGTTGACCCCGTAGACGGCGTCGAGTTCCGGATTCGCCTCCAGGATCGTCTCGGCCGAGGCGAGGGCGGTCTCGCGCTGCATGCCGTCGCCGGCGTTGGCCACGAGCTCGATATCCGGGTAGGCGGCCAGGGCCTCGACGAAGCCCTCCTCGCGCTGCGCTGTGGAGGTCACCGTCGGCAGCCCAATGATGGCGACCTTGCCTGCCTCGCCGAGCTCACCGGCGATGTAGTCGGCGGCGTCGCGGCCGATCTGGACGTTGTCGGATTCGACGAAGGAGGTCACCTCGGTGCCCACCACGTTGATATCGACGGGGATCACTGGCAGCCCGGCGTCCAGGACGCTTTGCACCGAGTTGGTCAGGCCGGCGGAGTCCACCGGGTTGACCAGCAGCCCGTCGACGTCCTGCTGGACCAGGTCCTCGATCTGCTGCACCTGGGTCTCGACCTTGTAATCGGCGCTCATCACCAGCAGCTCGATCCCGGCCTCATCGGCGTACTTCTGGGCGCCTGCCTCCATGGCGACGAAGAACGGGTGGACGCTTTGGCCGAAGGAGAACGCGACTGTGTAATCCCCGTCGGAGGCGGCCCGTTGGGTGGCGGTGTTGGAGGTGGAACCCGGGCCCTCGGTGGTGCAGGCGGCCAGGCTGGTCAGCAGCAGGCCCGCGGTGAGCAGTGACAGTGACTTCGTGATCGACATTTTGCACTCTTTCTCTTCGTTGATCGGTGCAGATGGGTTGGTGAATAGACGGCCCGGCGGGCCGCCTGAAGTGTGGGGGGCGGGGGAAGCTCAGATGCCCCGAGCGATGCGAGGTGGGGTGACTCGCTTACCCAGGACGGCGAACGCCGATGCTCCGCATGCGGCGGGAATGTTGTTGGCCAGATCGTTCATCTGGGCGAATGCCAGAGTTCCGAACTTGATCGCCTCTTTGTAGGGCGCCGGGATCCCGAACTCGTCGGAGGTGGTCAGGCGCAGGGATGCTGGCAGCCGGGCGGCCAGGCGTTCCATCAGGAAGCTGTTGCGCACGCCGCCGCCGCTGGTGATCAGCGCGTTCATGGCCTCGATGTGTGGCACATGGTCAAGGATTGAGCGGGAGATGGCGATGGCGGTGAACTCGGTGAAGGTGGCCAGTAGGTCTGCTGTGCTGGCCGATTCGTAGCGGTCCATGGCAGCGTCGGCGTAGCTGGAACCGAAGTCGAGCCGCCAGGCGCTGCGGGGCACCGGCCGGTCGAAGAACTCGTGGTGGACCAGCTCGTCGAGGAGTTCCTCGACGATGGTTCCGGTGCGGGCCAGGGCGCCGTCGGCGTCGTAGGACATTCCCTCCCGGCGCTTGATGGCGTGGTCGATCATGACGTTGCCCGGCCCGGTGTCGAAGGCCATCATCTTCGAGCGGTCGGCGTCGGCGAGCTGACAGTTGGCGATGCCGCCGATGTTGAGGGTGAGCACGGGGCCGATGTCGCGGAAGGAGACGAAGTCCAGATACTGCATGAGCGGGGCACCGGTGCCGCCAAGTGAGTGGTCCACCGGCCGGAACTGGGTGACGACGTAGGTGTCGGTCTCGACCGCCACCACGGCGGGTTCACCGATCTGCATGCCGGCGCCGAAGATCCCCTCGTGCCAGCGCTCGACGGTGCCCATGGCGCGGCCTTCATCGAGCCGGGCGTGGACCGGGGGTTCCTGGTAGACGGTCTGGCCGTCGAATCCGATGACTGTGACGTCGGGGCCGGTGAGCCCCAACTCGCCCATGATCGCCTTCGCGGCGTCGGCGTAGACCGCGCCCGCCTCGTAGTTGAGCCGGGTCATTTCGAACAGGCTGACCTGGTTTTCGAAGGAGGCGAGCACCCGTTCGCCGACCTCGGCGGGCCAGTCGTAGCTGCTGCCGGCCAGGAATTTCGGCTTGGTCGGGTGGCCATCGGGTGCGATCTCAATCTCGAAGGCCACCGCATCGACTCCGTCGAAGGACGATCCGCTGTTGATTCCGATCACTACTGCCATTATGTTCCTCTCCACTTCTTCGGGGTTGGCGCTCAGGTGGGGGCGGGTGCCCCCTGGGCATGGTTGATGGGTTCAGGCTGGTGGGCACCCGCAGGATTGACGGATGGTCAGTGACGGCGCGGGCATCGGCTCGGCGTCGACGACGTGGGCGGCGCCGCCGGCCGCTACGACCAGCGCGCCGGCGTGGCGTCCGAGGCTGCGGATCTGCTGATCGACGACTGTGATGGGGGTTTCCACGGCCGTGGACCAGTCGAACTCGTCGAAGCTGATCAGGCCGAGGTCGGTGCCGATGCTCTTCCCGGTTTCCCGGAGGGCCTTGATGGCGCCGATGAGTAGCGGCTCGTTGGATGTGTACAGGGCGTCCATCTGGCTGCCCTGATCGGTGCTGAGGAAGTGCGTCATCGCCTGGTAGGCCGATTCGATGGAGTTGGAGCCCTCGACGATGCTCAGGTGCGCCCCGGCCTGGGTTGCGGCGGCGGTGATTCCCCGTTCGCGTCCGAGCCGGGTGGGCCATCCGGCGTTGTGGCCGAGGTAGGCCCAGTGGCGGTAGCCGTGCCAGGCGAAGTGCCGTCCGACCTCGACGCTGATGGATTCGCCGTCGCTCATGGCCGAGGGGAGTTCGGAGAACTCGGCGGGGGGAGTGCAGTCGACGTAGATCACTGGGATGCCGCGGTCCATGAGCCGCTGCAGGTTCACCGGCTGGATCTGGTGACTCAGCACCATTGCCGCCACCCGCAGTTGCAGCATCGTCTCGATGAAGCTGTCTTCGCGTTCGGTGCTGTAGTTCTCGCCGTCGATGGCGTCGGAGGCGAGGGTGTGGAGCCCCCGGGGCCGCACCACGTCCTCGATCCCGGCGACGAGTTTGGCGTAGTAGACGTTGGCGGCGTTGGCGGTGAGGATGCCGACGATGTTGGCGTCCTCACCTCGCAGTAGCTTGGCGGCGCGGTTGGGGACATAACCGAGGGTTTCGGATGCCTTGACCACTCGATCGCGCGTCGCCTCGGACACGCCGCTCAAGCCGTTGAGGGCCCGCGAGGCGCTGTAGACAGACACCCCGGCTTCCTGGGCTACCCGCTTGAGTGTGACGAATCGATCCATGCTGCGCTGCACTCCTAATCGTTTAGGTTGACTGTAGGTGACCCGCTGATGGCTTGTCTAGACTAGTTCCTAAACGTTTTGGTAACGATTGTATAACGGCCTTCGGTGGTATCGCCCGTAGTGAAGCGCCGAGAGCCGCCGAGGGCCGGCCGGTTGAGGAGCATCGTGGTGGGCGCAGGTGGGCTGCCTACTCGCTCCGGCGCCATCGCCCCGACGGGCGCTGTGGGCGGCTAGTCGAGCCGCAGCGAGGGGCGCAGCCGGGTGAGTACCACCCGGGCGGTTTCCTCGTCGAGGACCAGGTCCGTGGCCACCCCGGCCCGAAGCGCCGCCAACAACGGAACCGCCTTGGTGACCCCGCTGACAACACAGATCCGGCGCTCGAGGCTGGTCAGCTCGTCGGGGGTCATGCCGGTGGCCCGATCGTTGAAGGCGATATCGCGCCAGGTGCCGTCCTCGCGGAGCATCACCGTGCACACGTCGCCGACCACCCGGTTGGCCGCCAACTCGCGGCGGTCCTGGTCGGAGAGGTAGTTGGCCGAGTAGACGTGCGACTGGGTTTCGGAGTGAAACCCGCCAACCCCGAATACGGCGATCCTGGTGGAGGCGCGCACCTGCAGCACGTTCTGCGTGGAGCGCTCGGCCCACATAGCGTGGCGGGTCTCGGCACGGTCGAAGAACGCCGGTAGGGGCAGCAACATCTCCTCGCCGTGGAAGGCTTGGGCGAACCGCTGCAGGATCGAACCCACATAGGGCACCCCCGTGGTGTGGTGATTCCCGCCGCCATTGAGCCCAACTATGGTCACCCCGGTCAGATCCCGCGGGCGCAGCTGCGCTGCGACGGCCGATGTCGTGGTGCCCCATGCGATCCCGACAACGTCACCGTCGCCGATCGCGTCGTCCAGGATCCGGGCCGCCACCCTGGCTACCTGCTCCAGCCGGAATACACTGCTTGCCCCGGGGCGAACCGCCACCAGATGTGCCTGCACCCCGAAGGTGTCGGCCAGGATCTCGGCCATGCGGCTGGTGGGCCGATCCGGATCGACCACCGATATCCGGACCACCCCGCGGTCCCGGGCCTCCTTCAGCAGCCGGGATACCGTGGAGCGTGAAACTGCCAGCTGGTGGGCGATCGAATCCATGGTCTCGCCCTGGACGTGGTACATGCTGGCCACGCGCAGCAACACTTCGTTGTTCCGCTCAAGCATCGAGCCCCCCTCAGACCCCCGTGCACCACACAATAGCCGCTGATGCACGAACGTGCATGCGGTGGTTCGCTTACCACGTAGCCTTGTTGTGTGAGTTCACCGGAGTATCGGCACCCATTCCCACCGCAGGGGCCAGGCCCACAGCAGCGGGGGCTGCAGCCGCCGGAGCCATCGCAGCCGGGTCAGCAGCCGCCGGGACAGCCACAGATGAGGCCGCCTCAGCCGGGTCAGCCGCCGCCGGGACAGCCACAGATGAGGCCGTCGCAGCCGGGTCAGCCGCAGATGCGAGTTCAGCCCGCCGATCTGCCGCC
Source organism: Arachnia sp. (assembly GCA_047972985.1). Classification (GTDB taxonomy): domain Bacteria; phylum Actinomycetota; class Actinomycetes; order Propionibacteriales; family Propionibacteriaceae; genus Arachnia. The sequence continues at coordinate 2,437 of JBKEBG010000133.1, read as the reverse complement.
CAACGCCCAGCCGATGAGCCACGGCGGGTGGCAGGCACCGCCACCCCCGAAGGGCAACGCCGGGCGAATAATCTTCGAGGTGATCCTGCTGGTCCTCGGCGGGCTCGGCCTGCTCGTCTTCGTCGTGCTCATCGGTACGATCTTCGGGGGATCGGCCACCATCGCCGGGACAGTCCTGTCACTTGTCCCGTTGGCGATGGTCGTGGCCGTCGTCGCCTGGATCGACCGCTGGGAACCAGAGCCTCGGCTGCTGCTGGTGGCAGCGTTCGTCTGGGGCGGTGGCGTGGCCACGCTGGTGTCGTCCAGGCTGAACCGCCCCGTCGGCACCGGCATCAACGATCTGCTCGGCTCACCAGTGACGCTGGAAGCTGCCCCGGCCGTCTTCGGTGCGCCCTTCGTGGAAGAGTTCTTCAAGGGCCTGGGCGTGCTGCTGATATTCCTGGTGCGCCGCCACCACTTCAACGGACCCGTCGACGGTATCGTCTACGCCTGCGTGGTCGCCGGAGCCTTCGCCTTCGTCGAGGACATCCAATACCTCGCCGGCTCCGACGAGGACATGGGAGCCGTCTTCGTCTTGCGCAGTCTGATGTCGCCGTTCGGCCACCTGATCTACACCTCCTGCGTTGGGCTCGCCCTCGGGCTGGCGGCCCGCTCCCGTAATTCCCTCGCGTGGCTGTGGTACCTTCCGCTGGGCTACGCGGCAGCCGCGACACTGCACATGGCATGGAACGGCGGTGCCGACAGCATCGACTCATACGCCAGCCTGCTGGGGCATTTCGCGCTGTGGAACTGGCTGCCGTCGCTGCTGTTCTCGCTGCTGATCGTGTGGCTTCGCCGCAAGGAGGTGGCAGTGATCACCGCCCGGTTGTCCGAATACGTCAGCGCCGGCTGGCTCGCCCCCCACGAAGTCGCGATGCTCGGCTCGCTTCGAGCGCGTCGCCAGGCCCGCTCCTGGGCGGCCAAGGGCGGCCCGGCCGCCCGCAAGGCGATGAAGCACTTCCAGGTCTCGGCGACCAACCTGGCCTACGCGCGCCACGACCTCATCTCCGGGCATGGCGGCATCCGGCGGCGGGGCGACGAGACCACGCTGCTCAACGAGATCTGCAAAGACAGGCAAGTGATCCGAGGCGCGCTGGGCGTGGCCTAGCGCGGCGCGGTCGAGGCCCGGATCACCAGATCCGGGGCAATCACCACTTGCCGGGCCGGGCCGGTGGCGCCCGCGATCCGCTCGGTCAGCAACCGGGCTGTCGCCCTGCCGATCTCGCGTACTGGCTGGCGCACCACAGTGATCGACGGGCTTGCCAGGCTGGTCCACTCCTCGTCGTCGACGCCGGTGAGCGCGACCGGTGCCGCCCCCTGGCACTGCAGCCCCAGATATGCGCCTTGAGTCAGCGGACCGTTGGCGCAAAAGACAGCCTCGGGAGGCTCGTCGCTGCTCAGGAGGTGCTGCATCGCCGCCTTGCCGTCTGCGATCCCCGGCCGCTTGCTGCCCAGCTGCTCGACCGGAGCAGGCAAACCCAGCGCCAGCCAGGCGTCCCGGAATCCCTCGATGCGCTCCGCGACCGGCGTGCCCGGATCCAAGTGACCGATGCACGCCGCGCGCCGCAGGCCCCGCTCGTGGAGATGGCCGGCCATCAACCGGCCCGCCGCGCGGTTGTCGGTGGCCACCGAATCGTGGGCGGCCCCGGGAAACCAGCGGTCGACAGACACCAGCGGTATCCCGGCATCTCGGTACTGATCGGGCCCGGTGGCGTAGCCGGCGATCAGGCCGGAGACGCGTTGGCTGCGGGCCGCGCGCAGGTACCGCTGCTCGCGTTCCCGGTCGTACCCAGTGATGCCCAGGTAGACGCTGGTGCCGACCTCCTCGGCGGCGGCCTCGATGGAGGCCACGAGGCTGGAGATGAAAGCGTTGAGTTCGCTGACCACCAGCGCCCACGCGTTCATCTGCTGCAGCCGCAGCGCCCGCCCGACCCCATTGGGCACATAGCCGAGGGAATCGGCGGCCGCCCGCACCTGCGCCGCAAGGTCCGGGTCGACAGTCGCTACCCCGTTGAGCACCCGCGACACAGTGGCCACGGACACCCCAGCGGCGTCCGCGACGTCGCGAATCGTGACTACTGCCATGACTGACTACTCCCTTGTGTCCCGCCGGGGACACACCCGTCTGCGGGTTTCCCCCGCCATGCATCCACCTTGAACCATACGACGAGGGCCCCGGGAGCGGAACACGCGTAGTCGAGGCTGACTCGACGGTGTGGGTCAGTCGAGCTGGAAACTGACCCTGCCCGGGGTTTGCGACCCCGTGGTGACCAGGACGGCGTCGCCGGTCAGCCGCACCTGCGCCCCCACGCCCGTCGCGCACGCCAGATCCACCGCGGCCGGGTCGGCCCGCAACTCCACCTCATTCGGGGCGACGACGAACGCGAGGGCCTGGCCG
>JBKEBG010000112.1:0-8396 GCA_047972985.1 Arachnia sp. | reverse complement strand
GGGTCATGGGTTGCCCCATTCGAGCATTCATTGGTGGTCACTGCCACCGGCGCCGAGCTCCTGACAGTGCCTGGCCAGTAGCCGGGCGCGCCGCGCCGCCGGCTTCGGCTAACGTTGGGGCATGCCTCCCCCTGCCTTGGTTCGTCATGCCCGCGCCCGCCTAAGCATCGACGTGACCCGGCAGGCAGATCTTGTCTTCTCCGTGGCGGCGTCCACCGAATACGGCGAGGTAAATGAATCGATCAGCCTGACCAGCGATGACCAAGAGATCGCGTTGGAGGAGGTGGTTACCTCCTCCGGCAGCCGGCTGCACCGGGCCCGTCACACTCCGCCCGGGCGGGTGCAGCTGAGCTACGAAGCGACGATCCAGGCCGCAGCACCCGCCTCACCCAGCCCGCCCATCGATGAGATCATCTACACACGACCCTCGCGCTATTGCGACTCCGACCGGCTGGCCAACCTCGCTCACACGCATTTCGCCGGGCTCGAGGGGTTCGAGCTGATGGGGGCAGTCAACCAGTGGGTGCGCACCAGGGTCCGCTACACCCCGGGCGATAGTCGCGTCGTCGACGGCGCATTGGAGGTGTATCTGAGCCGACGGGGAGTCTGCCGCGACTCAGCTCACCTGGTGATCACGTTCCTTCGCGCCCTGAACATGCCGGCCCGATTGGCCTCGGTCTACGCTCCGGGCCTGACCCCCATGGATTTCCACGCCGTGGCCGAGGCCTATTGGGAGGGACGCTGGTATCTGCTGGACGCCACCGGTTTGGCGCCGCGTCCCGCGATGGCACGCATTTGCACCGGCCGGGACGCCTCCGACACAGCCTTCATGACGACGCTTGCGGGCCACACGAATCTGGTGGGGATGCAGGTCGATGCGTGGACCGAGGGCGACTTGCCCTACGACGACAAGTTCAGCTTCGTGACGCTGAACTGAGGTAGCTGATCGCCGGTCATCGCAATCACATCGACCCCTACGTCGAGTGTGGAGGTCTCTGCCTCGGTCACCACCACGCCCCGCAGCGGGGAAACATCCGAGAAATCCCTGCCCCAGGCCGTGACGATGTAGCGGGAGTCAGCGAACTGGTCATTGGTGGGGTCGAGGTCGATCCACGAACCGTCGGGTGCCATTGCCGACAACCACGCATGCGATGCGTCCGAGCCTTCCAACTTTTCCTGGCCGGGCGCAGGGCGCGTCTCCAGGTAGCCGGACACGTAACGGGCGGGGATGCCTAGCGAGCGCAGCACAGCCACGCCGAGGTGCGCGAAGTCCTGGCACACGCCCGCGCGAATCGCCAGCAATTCGGCGACGGTCGTGCGGATGGACGTGGCGCCTGGCCGGTACTCGAAATCTCGATGGATACCTCGGGTCAGCTCCCACAGGGCCTGACCGAAACCCAAAGTGTCGCTGAGGATGCCCTCGACGTAGTCGGCAAGCTCGGCAGGCGGATCCACCAGCCGCGATGGAAGGCCGAACCTGGCGCGATCCAACCGGTGCATATGTGCCCCCGCGATGGCCCGCCGTGCCGAGGCGAGGGTCCACTGGTTGAGAGCCTCAAGGTTCACCGGCTGCCACGCGACGTCTACGACGGCCTCCTTTATCACCTCGAGGGTGCTGTGGGGGTAGTGGATCTCGATGAAGTGCGAGCGATTGCCGAACCTGTCCACATGCGCGGTGTGCAGCAGGGGCTCGGGCACGATCTTGAAAGCGCTTGCCACCACCTGTTGATTGTGGGTCTGGCGGGGGCTGAGGAAGCCGCGCTCGTAGGACTGCGTGACGGCTTCCGGATAGGAATAGCTGGTGCGGTGTTTGAGGAAGTACCGCCGCGGAGCAAGGTTTTCTGGTTTCTGGGTCACCGAGGCGTCCTTCCTTGGGATCCATCTGCCCAGCCGGACAATGTGGCCCGGCGAGGCGCCGCGCGGGTGAAGTGCAGCCGGCCAAGATCATCCGACAAGGACCGTAGTTCGTCGAGGTCGGCCACAAGCGCGGCCCGCAGTTCCGGCCGGGAGCGCCGTTCGAGCGCGGCGTAGTCCGGCTCGGCCAGCCGGCCCGCAAGGGCATCTGTGCGGTCGGCAAGTGCCTCATCGCCGACCAGCCGCAGGTCCTCGGCCAGCCGGGAGATCTGGAAGGCCAGCGATCGTGGGTTGCGCGAATCGCCGAGGATCAACCCCAGGGCCGAGGCCACCGGTGCGGCCGATACCTGGCCGGAGGCGGCCAGGCGCCGTTGGGTGATAGTGGATTCGGCTACCTGCACCAGCGCTTCAACGAGGATGGCCTCCACCACCGCAGCCCGGTCTTCGCCGAGCACGTCACGCACCAGGCTGAGCACGCGCTGAGCTCGCTCCACCCTGATGCCAGCGTCGAGGAATCCCCAGGTGGCGTCACGAATCATGCTTTCGGAGTGGATACCGGCCAGCGCGAGCGTCGAGGTCTGCAGGTCCGGCAGCGCCAAACCGATGTCCCGGCCACGGGCAACCTCCTCGGCGACTCGATCCAGGCGGCGCAGCACATGCCACAGATCGCTCGACATCAGGTCGGGCACGCTCTGGGCGGCGGATCGGAGGCGGCCGATGACGTGGGCCAGCGTCCCGGATTGTCCACGGTCCCCGACCGCGCGTTGCAGGGCGCTGCCGACTCGGGCGGAGTCTGCACTCGACAGGTCGATCCGCAGCAGATTCTCCGCAGCCCGCAAGAGAACCGCCAATGCCCGCCCACCGCGGGATTCCGGGCGGTGGGCCTCGGTCTGGGCAAGATCGTGACAGATCCGCAACAGGCGGACCATGGCGTCGGCGCGTTCGGCGTATCTTCCCAGCCAGTACAGGTTGTCCGAGACGCGGGGGGCCAGCACACTGACCCGTTGCGGCCGGGTCGCGGCCGCGTCGAGGGGGGGACTCCACATGTCCTGGGGCGCCTCATCGGAGTCGAGCACCCACACGTCTTTGGTGATGGCACCTTGCTGCGCGGTGATGCGTTCCTGCCCGGATACCGCCCCGAGCCGGGCCAGGCCCCCCGGCATGAATGACCAATCATGCCCGGCATACATGGCGAAAGTGCGCAGCACCACGCCGCGCGGGTCGAGGCCCTGCTCGGTGACCACGGGTGCCGTGGCGACGTCGATGCGTTCTTGCGCTGCCCATGCCCACGGATGGGCCTGGATCCGGCGGGCCATTATCTCGGCGTCGGCGGCGCTGAGTTCCCAGCCGAACACGCTCAGCTCGATCTCGAACCGGTCGAGTGGTTTGAGCACGTATCGATCAAGGTGGGCCAGCACGTGAGAGCGTTGGGCGTGGTTGCCGCACCACAGGGTGGTGGCCGAGGGCAGCAGGAGGTCCTCCCCGAGCAACTGCTGCGCCAGCTCCGGCAAGAAGGCAAGGATGGCGGGGTTTTCCAGCACCCCGCTGCCCAGCGGGTTCACGACGCCGACATTGCCCAGGCGGGATGCCTCAAGCATGCCAGCGACGCCCACCTGAGAATCGCTTCGGAACTCCAGCGGATCGCTCCATTCGGAGGCGACCTGGCGCAGGATGACGTCGATCCGGACGCGCCCGTCGGGCCCGGAGAGCCAGACCTTCCCGTCGCGAACGGTGAGGTCCTCAGCCTCCACGAGCCCATACCCGAGGAGCGTCGCCAAAAAGCCCTGCTCGTAGGAGCTGACCGAATCGGCCCCGGACCAGAGCAGGACCCCGGTAGGTACCCGATCGGTGACGATGGCCGCCTGCTGCATTCCGGTACGCATGGCTGCGAAGAAGCCGCTGAGTCTGGTCAGCCTCGCCTCGCCCGCCAGGTCGCCAAGCAGGCGTGATGTGACGCGGCGGTTGGTCATGGCGTAGCCGATGCCCATGGGGAACCCGGTGCGGTCCCCCAGCACCAGCCACTGCCCGTCCGGCCCGCGGGCCAGATCGGATGATGCCATGGGCAGCCATTGCGGCGGCTGATGATCCGTGGCAGCGACTTGGTGCATGAAGCCGCGATGCCCCCACACGATTTCAGCGGGCAGGCTGCCCGAGGTCAGCAGCCGCTGTTGGCCATACAGATCTGCCAGGATCAGGGATTGGAGCCTGGCGCGCTGCCGGAGCCCTCCGGTCAGCCGGGCCCATTCGACGCCGTCGAGCACGAGCGGCAGCGGATCCAGCACCCAGCCGCGTCCGTGACGGCCCGCGTAATAGATGCCTTCGTCCTGGACGATGCGAGCGGCCTCGGCCCTGGCCGCGAGCAGTGCGTCGAGTCCCATGCCGGCGATCGCGCCAGCCAGGAATTCGCTCGCCATGCGCGACTCACCGCCGCCGAGGAGTTCGTCGTGACGCCCCGGCAGTAGGCGCGACCCGTAGTCGCCCAGGAGTCTGTGGCCTATCGGCTGCGCCCCCGCATTCACAGCCTTACCCTAGGGCACCCGCCCCGTGAGGCCCACCAGCGCGCTGCCTCGGGGTGTGCGGCCGCTGCCGCTACACCCACCCGGTGGGCCATCGGCCTGTGGTCAATGCCGATTGATCCTGCTGCCGATGATGCGATGGCGTCACGCCTCAACACTCGATGGTGAGGACCCCGCGGGCCCAGGAACGAACCACGGCCACCGGGTGCTCGCGCAACCGGCGGAGTCGCTCTCGCCAGTAGTCGGTCCATCCCACGTGCACTGCGGTGGTCGCGACCAAGCCCAGGGCCAGCGTACCCGAGGGGGCATCGGCCCGATCGATCAATGTGTCGGCAGCCGGGCCGATGAGCGCCTCCTGGCCGGCGTGGTAGACCGAGCCGAGACGTCGCGTAATCAGTTCGTACCCCTCACGGGAGCGGGCAGGGTGGATTCGCTCGGCCACGGCCAGCAGCGCCTGGGTGGGGTCACCCCAATCCACGGCGGCGATCCGCACGTCCCAGGCGAGGTCAGCCAGGTCGGCATGGCCCTCCAAGGTGTCCACGACATCGAGCAGCCGGGACCGCATCGCCGGCTCGACGACCCGCCCCTGCGGCACGATGGCCTCCAGCAATCGCAGCAGCCGCTGCCGGTGAGGCAGGTCTAGTGTGGCGCCAGCATTCTGGTCGTCCTTGGTGGCCGCGGCGGCGAGCCGCTGCGCCGCGGGCACCAACACCGGCCAGTTGGCGTCGTGGCGAGCCAGCGTCGCGACCGCCTCCGCCGCCGCCCTGCTGCGCGCGAGACCTGGATCTTCGATCTGTTGGCACAGCCTGGCACCTAGCCGCGGGCTCCAGGCCCCCCAGCTCCCCAGCGCGGCCAGGATGGCATCGTCGACGCTGCCGACGGCACTCTCCAACAGCCCGGCGTAGCGGGCACGATGCCCAGTAGCCAGCTGCTGCGGTGAGACCCGGGAAAGGGACCACAACAGCTCGGCGTCGCCGGAGTCGGCATGCGCCTGCAGGAGTTTCCAGGAAGTTTCGTGGTCGAGGTGGGTGAGTACGCTGCGAGCCGCCGCAACCCGGACGTCTTTGTGGCGTCGCGGGTCGAGGCCCGCAGTGAGCACTGTGTCCAACGCGGCGGCGGTGCCGATGCGCCCAAGAATGTGCAGCGCCTCCTTGACCGCAGTGACCCGGGCGGCCGTATCGACCACGACGTCGCTCAGGTGCCCCACTGCATCGGCCGGGTCGACGAATCGCGCACTGTGGGCAGCGGCCTCCATAGCAGCCCGAGCATCCTCGCCCGTGGCGTTCGACAGCAGGTATGTCAGGCTCGCTCCCGGGTCATCGGTGTGGCCCAACATCTGAAGCGCAGTCGGGCGCAGCACGGGGTCACCTTCGTCGATGATGCGCATCACATGCGTGGCGCCCACGCCCGGCAGGCGTGCCAACCGCGCCAGCGCATCCCGGCGAGCCCATACCGATGCATCGTCATCATCGGCGGCGCCACGCAAGGCTTCGGCGTAGGTGGTGACCTGCGTGGGAGTCCAGTGGGTGAAGGGCCCAGGCAACAAGCCAACCCAGCGCCGGGGCGATGTGAACAGCTGCCCGTGGATCGGGCGCGGCAGGAAACACACCTCCACGAGGTCTTGGCGGCTGCGGCACAGCGCGGCTTGCACGCACTCCAGTGTGGCAAATGATTCGTCAACGGCCAGCAGCCCGGCGACTCGTTCCCCGCGGGTAGCCGGGCACGCCAGCCACCGTTCAACAGCCTGGTTCCGGAGCCAATCGGGGGCGGCATAGGCAGCGATTTCCAGCAGGCTCTGCAGCTTCTGATGGGCGCACGCCCGCCGCCCGAGCCGGTCCACGATCCGCAACACGAGGGTAAAGTCCTCGTGCTCGGTGGCGGTGTCCATCACCCCGGAAAGCCCGTCGATGATTGCCTGCACCCGCCACTTGGCCAGGTTCAGGGGCGGCACATGGATGTATTGGTTGACGCCCCACAGCCGCACTATCAGTGCCATGTCGCGCTCCAGCCGCGCGCGGTCCGCGGCGCCCTCGACGCGCCGCCACGCGATGCTGGCGAACAATTCGAGGGCATCGCTCGAGGTGTCGCGCGCCTGCACCACAGACTCCGCGAACTTCTCGAGCCCGGTGGGATCGACCTTCGAGAGTAGGGCGGGGCCTGCCACCGACAGGCCCCGCAGGGCTGCGACCCGTACCGGGTCCTGCTCGCGGCGAAGCTGCGTGAACTCTTCGATCATACGTTCCAACTCGCGCGGGTCCTTGTCACGCACCACGCTGAGCACCCGGGCTTCCCATGCCGCGCCACGCTCAGCCGCGTCATTGACGTGCCGGCTGGGGTGCACAATCTCTTCGGCTTCGTGGGAGGGCAGAAAACCGGCCAGCCACAGCTTGACCTGGGTTCCCGACGCGCGCGGCAATGTCATCATCCGTCGAGCCTCGCGGTGGCGAAGCTCCCGGGGCAGCGTCGTGAGTACCACAGCATCCCACCATGCCGCCGCCCCATCACGGCCCTGCACCGCCTCCTCGAAGACAGCCTCCCGGTCCGCCACCGGCAAGGCGTTGAGCAAAGCTGCCAGCGTCGCGTCCCGCTGCGCACAGCGCCGGGCAAACGGGGCGAGCTGGCTCGGCGTAAGCGCGCGGACTAGGTGCGAGAGCCCCTTGGGGAATTTGGTGGCGCCCCCACGGCCGAATCGCTGTGTCTGCGGGATCCGAGAACCCCGGGAAAGGATCCGGATCAGGCGATCCGGATCTGCCCGGCCCAGGTGCCGAATTGACCGATCGAGGGCGCTGGGCAGGCCGGTATCGGGGCCCATCTGGTCGAGCAGAACCAGGAGCTCGGCGGCACGCAGCTCGGCAAGCACCGCCAGGGCTGAGCGCGCCCAGCCCCAAGCCGCCCGGGCTGCCAACTGGTCATCGGCCAGCCGTTGCCGTAACTGGGCGAGCACGAGGTCTGGATGGCGCCGGGCCAGGGCCGGCAGATTCGGTACCAGGTCGGCAAGGTCGGGCAGCAGCCGCGCTGCCTCCTCGGCGGGGGCGAAGGCGAGCAACGCGGCACGATCGACCTCACCCACCTGATCGAGCAGCGCGACAATCAGATCGGCTCGGCCAGCCTGCCGAGCTCGTTGCACCAAGTGACGGCGCAGATACAACGGAGAGTTCTGGTACGAGCCGACGAAACCGGCGGCGTCCATGTCGGGGGCGGGCAATCCGTCCAGCGCGGCGCACCTGACCCACGGCCATGGATGCCTGGCTAACTCCCGCAACCGCGGCAGATCTCCCCCCGCGCGGGCCGCGATCACCACCAACCGAAGGTATGGCCCTCCCACCTCGCTCAAGCCATCCAGGAGTTCGCCGAACCCCGGGTGATCGCGATGCGCGCGCGCCAGGTCGACCACCATGGCGATCCGGCGCTGATCGTCGAGGCGTTCGAGGGAATCCAGTAGCTCGGCCAAGGGGGGAATCGCCATCTCAGGACTGTATCTGCCGAGGCGCTCACGCCGGTTCACCGCCGCAGGCAGCCTGCGCACACCCACGACACATCTCTGGCAGGCACCCTGCCCGGGCGGTTGGGTGCCGGAGGGGACGAGCCGGCCGGTAAGCCGGATTCTGTCGAAGGATGATCATCCATCTAGGCGCGCCGTCACCGACGCGCTCGTGCAACCTACCCGGGCGCCTCGCGCGAGCAGCGCTCAAGCGGCGTCCGCGACCGGCCGGAACCGGTCTTCTTGGTCTTGCTCCCGGTGGGGTTTACCTAGCCGCGCCAGTCACCTGGCGCGCTGGTGGTCTCTTACACCGCCGTTTCACCCTGACCCGGCCGGAACCGGGCGGTTTGAGTTCTGTGGCACTGTCCCGCGGGTCACCCCGGGTGGGCGTTACCCACCACCGTGCTCTGCGGAGTCCGGACTGTCCTCAGCGCAAGCGCCGCGATCATCTGGCCGACTCGTCCGTGCAGCAGTGTAGCGCCGCCACGGCGGGGTAACGATTCGATCTCGTTGGGCTGTGCCGTCAACCCACGCCGCGGGATCAA
>JBKEBG010000037.1:0-4357 GCA_047972985.1 Arachnia sp. | reverse complement strand
ATGGCGCTGGTGTACCAGCTGCGGTAGAGCACGGGGCTGCTCGAGACGCGCACGCTGCCGCCATCGTCGAGGCCCGAGACGTTCTGGGCGTCGGCCCTGCTGCCGGCCGGTCCCAAGAGATAGAGCCAGGCCATCGTGTCGCTGTTGGCCAACACCTCCGCGTCGGAGGCTTTGGGCTGATTCATGATGAGTTGGGCCCTCACGCGCTGCCCCCAATTCACCGAGACTTTGAAGGTTTGTACTTCGCTAGCCATGATGTGACCCTCATAGGTGTCGCGCGAGGCCAGCGAGGCGGCATCGCCCATCGACGACCCTGGGGTCACGTCTACCCCGGCCCCCACCTCAAGATCGCCCTGGACATCTACTTCGATGTCTTCGGGCAGCGCCCAATAGTTCGATACGTGAGGGCGCTCGGTGACCCGGAGTTGAAGCTTGAGCGGATCAACATCGGCGGTTCCGTTGGCGTCACTGATTTTTCGCTCCACTTTGATCAGGAGGTGCTCGGCGGTTTCACAATCGCCAGATGAGCGTTCCTGGCCCGCAACCACCCGTGCCGTCAGTAGCGCCGTTGACCCATTCGAAGTGTCCGAATCCGAGTCGCAGTGCCGGTCCCCCTGGGTCATCTCGATGTGGATGGCCTCAGGCGCACCGACCTTGGGCTGAACCAACGCTGCCACGACAACGTCCGAGGCCTCCATGGTGCGTTGCACTGTGTAGTAGCGGACCCGCGAGTCATCGGTCACCGGGCTGAGTTCGTCAACATAGTTGCCTGAGGTGAGCACCGGAGCGCCGACCGCCTCTTGGGTGCCGTCGACCTCGGTTCCGGTGTACTCCAGCGGCTTGACTGTGCGTTGGGCTGCCGTGTCAAGGGCCTCGACGATCTCGTCGGTGTTAGCGGCGTCGTAGTAATTTCCGTTGCCGTTGGTGGCCACGCACTGGAGCTGCTCGCGAGCTGTCTCATCTACTCCGAGACCCACCACGTCGATCGTCAGGTTGATGCCTGCCTCGGCGAGGTCGCTGGCTACCTCGCAGGGGTCGGGCTCACAGGTTGCCACGCCGTCGCTGACCAACACGATCGAACGCTGCCCCTCGGATCCCAGGTCCTTAGCTGCTTCCTGCAGGGCATAGGAGATCGGGGTTTCACCGTAGGGCGTCGCCTCTCCGACCGCTGCCACCATTTCGGCTCGGTTGTCCTGACCGATGGGGACCAGGAGCTGGCTGTCGCTGCAGGCACCCTCATCGCCGGCATTTTCGACGGTCGCACCGAAAATCCGCAAACCCACATCAGCCGTGGCCGGGAGCCCTTCAACCATCGAGTTCAGTGCATTTTGGGCCTCCTGCATCTTGGTGCCGTTTATGGCGGGCTCCTTCATGGATCCCGAGGAATCCAGCACCAGCAACAGCTGCGGGCCGGGATCTTCGGCATGAGCCGTGGGGAGCCCGACGCCAGTCATGAGCAGCGCGGCGAGGCCCATCATTAGGCAGCTGCGCAGTATTCCGAGGACGCCGGTGGGACGAGACATGATCCTCCTTGAAGCCATTCGCAATGTTTGCAGTCGCAAATATTGCACAGGGTGGAGGTCTGCCGCAACCCCCACCGTCACCTCGGGAGCTGGGCGAAGCCACCAACTACCTGACATGCTGAGCCTATGGGCAAGGTGTTCGCCGGGCGATATGAGCTGGTAGATCAACTCGCCGTCGGCGGCTCAGGTACCGTGTGGCGGACCTGGGACCGTCGCGATCAGGCCTATCGAGCGGGCAAGGTTCTCAATCAAGCCGACAGCGGCTCACTGGTGAGGTTCATCCGGGAAACCGGCTGGAGAATCGAGCACCCGCACGTCATGACCCCCCTGGGCTGGGCTGGTGAGGACGATCAGGTGCTACTCACGATGCCACTGATCCGAGGCGGCTCTCTGGCCATGCTCATGCGCGATTACGGCCCACTTCCGCAGGACTGGGCCCTCGTGGTTGCCGATCAACTACTCGACGCCCTCGGCGCGGTTCACGACGCAGGCATGGTGCATCGGGACGTGAAGCCGGGAAACGTTCTGCTCGCCCTTGAGGATCCGGGCGAACCCGACATCCGCTTGTCCGACTTTGGCATCGCCGTCGCCGTGGACGAGCCCCGCCTGACTCGCCTCGGAGACGCCAGCGGAACCATGGGCTATCAGGCCCCCGACGCTGCCGAGGGGGCCGATCCTGAGCCCGCACATGATCTCCACAGCGCTGGCGTCGTGATGGTGGAGATGCTCACCGGTCGCCGGCCACTGGTGGACGGCTCGGTTCCCGGCCTGGCCGAGGTCGCAGCAGACATCCGGCCCGCTGTCGAGTGGCTCATCGCTACACCCTCGCACCGGGCCACCTCGGCGGCACAGGCTCGGGAGCGTTTCGCGGCCATCTCGGCAGCCCCGCATGACGGCGAACCTGTGGTTGTCTTGGATCAGATCCCGCCGCTGCCGCCCGGCTGGGGCCCACACGGCAAGCAGGTCGCCTCCCGGCGGCTCGCCGGGCGACCCGCGGCACCCCCTTCCCGACCGGAAGGTCCCGACGCCCGGCAAACGCACTCACCCACGAGCACCCCGGGCAGCCCACCAACGAGCGCCGCCACCGGAGGCCCCCCTTCGCGGGCTGTTCTCACGCGGCCCCCCTCCCCTGCCGCGACGCGTCCCCCCGCGCCTGGACCCGCCACAGCGGCCTCAGGTCCTTCGCGCATCACCAGCTCGCCGCCACCACCTCCGGGCGCACCGCCACGTCAACCTCCTGCAAGCGCGCGGCGAGCCTGGAGGATCGGTGCCGGAACAGCTGTATCGCTCGGCGCACTTCTCGTGGTGGTTGCGCTCCTGATGTGATCCGCCCCGAACCAGGGGCTGATTTGCATTGGTTAACTTTGCTATGGTCTGGCCATGGACGACGGCGTGGCGGTAGAGGCCAATCGGGCAGAGCAGGCTCGGTTATACGGCCAACCGCTCAACCAGCTGCTAGGGCAGCGCGCCGCGTTGTTGGGCATCAACCAGGCCGCCCTGGCGGGGCTTCTGGGAATCTCGGCACCTATGTTGAGTCAGCTGATGCACGCTCGGCGGATTAAGATCGCCAACCCCGCAGCGGCTCAACGGCTTCGGTTTCTCATCGACATCACCGACCGGATAGACAGTGGGGACCTCACCCAGACGCGGGCCCTTGAGTTACTGCACGAGGCTGCCGAGGTGCGCGCCCCGGCCACGGCATCGGGGCATTCCGCGCCCCGAGACAAGGCGGTCAGTGCGGGTATCCAGGAGGTGTTCCGGCAGGTGGCATCAGCCCGCGACTTTCTCGGGGCGGCTGACCTCGTCGAGCAGGACTACCCGGCGATCGCTGAACTCTTGCGGGTCTATGGCACCGAGCGTGCCGACGTGGCGCAAGCATTCACTCAGACCCGCATCTGAAACTCCCCCTCCTCGGGCAGGTCGCCACCGGGTCGTAGCTGCGCACTAGCCTGTCTGCCATGGCACCGCGTGGGCGAGAAGTTGATCCTGCCGAGATGAAGAGCCAATGGCCTGCCACGGCTCAGGCGTTGCTGCGCTCGCGCTTCCAGGCCTTTCATCAGGGGGACGCCCAATGGCTGCTCCAGAGCTGGCACCCCTCCACCCGGCCTGATGATGTTGATCTGTCCGATAACCCCACGTGGCGGGGCTTACAGATCCTTGACGTTGTTGGCGGTGGCACCACCGACGAGCAAGGGATCGTCGAGTTCCGGGCGACCTATCTCCGGCCCACCGGCGGGGTTGACGTGCTGCGGGAGCGGTCACGATTCGTCCGCGATGATGGTCGCTGGTATTACCTGGAAGCCCTCGGGTAATCCCTCGCCCTGGTGTGCCAGCCACCCGAGAGCTCGCCCGACGACGTGGGCAGCGCCCGCGATTCGACGCGCGGCAAAACTGCGGCTTGAGGGCCGTAGACGTTTCACGACGTGCAACTCCCCCACCGGCACCGTTGTCTGGTTCTCGGGATCCAGCTCAATGACGCCTGACTCACGTCTCAGACCGCATCGCCGTCGTCCGCCGCTTCGGCAACCGTGAGATGGAGAATGCCAAGAGTTCGGCCACGACCGGCACGGTCAGGAGTTTGGGATGTGCAACGATCACCTCCGGTCGCCAACCCACAGCCTCGTCCACCACCCGCCCTAGCAGCGTGCTCATGGTTGACCAGACGGGCTCACGGAACGCCCGCATCACGCAGGAGGGCCAGCACCTGCTCGGCGATGAGCTCGGGCTCAGTGACAGGGATCATGTGGCCGGAGCGCAGCGCGGGAACGAACGTTGCTCCTGGGTGTTCGTTCGCGGTCTCTCGGTGGGCTTGCCCGAGCCGAGCGCGACCCTTC
>JBKEBG010000179.1:0-10001 GCA_047972985.1 Arachnia sp. | reverse complement strand
GCTGCTGACCTGCCTGACGCTGCTGGCCGGGGTGGCGGCAGTGCGGCTATCGACCCGCACCGGAATGCCCGGCCTGCTGCTATTCCTCGGGATCGGGCTGGCGCTGGGCGAGTCCGGGCTGGGTATCCAATTCGATGACGGGCAGCTCGCGTTCAATCTCGCCACGATCATGGTGGCGCTGCTGTTGGTCGACGGCGGGTTCACCACCCGCTGGGCCGATCTGCGGCCAGTAGCCGCCCGCTCGGGGCTGCTCGCCTCGGTGGGGGTGCTGGCCTCGGTGGCGATAGCGGCGGGGCTCAGCATGGTGATCCTCGACGTCGACCTGCGCACCGCGATCCTGCTGGCGGCGATGGTCTCCTCCACCGACGCCGCCGCGGTATTCGCCATCCTTCGCCGGCTGCCGATAAAGCCGCGGGTGCGCACCACCCTCGAAGGCGAATCGAGCTTCAACGACGCCCCCGCGATCATCCTGGTGACAGTGGTGGTCAGTGACGCCTGGAACCAGGAATCGGTCATCGGCATGATCGGCACCGGCCTGTATCAGCTCGTGATGGGCGCTGTCATCGGCCTGGTCATCGCCCGCATCGGGCAGTTCATCACCAGCCGCGCCTCGCTTCCCTCGGCCGGGCTGTATCCCATCGCCACCATCGCGATCGCCATGGTGGCATTCGCGGTGTCCGGGGTGCTCGGGGCTTCGGGTCTGCTGGCCGCCTATATCGCCGGGCTCTGGCTGGGTAACCAGGCCCTGCCGCATCACGCGACCACCGCCGGGTTCGCCGAATCGGTGGGTTATCTGGCTCAGATCTTCCTGTTCGTGATGCTGGGGCTGCTGGCCTCGCCCTCGCAGATCCCCGCCGCGATCGTCCCGGCGCTCGTGGTGGGATCCGCGCTGACGTTCATCGCCCGGCCGTTGGCGGTGCTGGCCTGCCTGAGCCCGTTCCGGGTCAAGCTCGGCGAACAGGCATTCATCTCCTGGGCCGGGATGCGTGGGGCTGTGCCGATCATGCTGGCGACGATCCCGCTGACCCAGCACCTGCCGGGGGCGTCCCAGATGTTCCACATAGTCTTCGTGCTGGTGGTGACTTTCACGCTGCTGCAGGGCCCGACGCTGCCGCTGGCGGCCCGCGTGTGCCGGGTGACCCAGCCGCTGTCCCCGCAGCAGGTGATGTTCGACAGCTCACCCCTGGAGGGGCTCAACGCGTCGCTGCTGCAATTCGAGATCCCGGCGGGCAGCAGACTCTCCGGAGTCGTGCTGGAGGATCTGCGGCTGCCCGGCGGCGCTGTGTTGTCGCTGGTGGTGCGGGGCCGCGACATCATCGAGCCCCGCCCGCACACCAGGCTGCGTAGTGGGGACAAGCTGGTGATGGCGGTCACCGGCGACGTCGTCGAGCTGACCCAGGCAAGGCTGTTGCTACTCAACGATCACGGCCCGCTGGCCCGCTGGCTGCAGTCGGGCCGCAACCGCCGCCAGGTGCTGGGCCGCGAAGATTAGCCCGCGATCAGCTACGCCTGCGTGGTGGTGGTGCCACAATGTGGGCACCGGCTTGAGGAGGACGACGATGTCAGGTTGGACCACGGACCCACGCGAGGCGCTCCTGGCGGGCCCCGGCTTCGACCTGGCGGGCTTCGACCGCGGCGCGACGCCGGGCTGGGAGCACGGTAAGAAGGCAGGAAAGCTCCTCACCCAGCAGCGGGGAGCCTTGCTGCCCGAGCTGCAGGAGCGACTCTTCGCGGAGGGACGCGCCGGTGGCCGCCGGGCTGTGCTGTGCGTGGTGCAGGGCATCGACACCGCGGGCAAGGGCGGTATCGCCCGGCACGTCATGGGCTTCGTCGATCCGCAGGGCGTGGCGCTGCGTTCCTTCGGTGTCCCCACCCAGGAAGAACGCGAACACCATTACCTGTGGCGCATCCGCAAGGCGCTGCCGCCGGCCGGCAAGCTCGGCGTATTCGATCGTTCGCACTACGAGGATGTGCTGGTGGTGCGGGTCGATGAGCTGGTGCCGCGCGATGTGTGGGAGCCCCGCTATGAGGAGATCAATCAGTTCGAGGCCGAGCTCGTAGCCGACGGCATCACGGTGGTGAAGTTCGCGATGATGGTCTCCTACGAAGAACAAGGAAAGCGCCTGATGGAACGGCTGGACCGCCCCGACAAGCGCTGGAAGTACTCCCCCGGGGATCTGGTAACCCGATCCAAGTGGGAGGCCTATCAGGAGGCCTATCAGGCGGTGCTGCAGCGCACCAGCACGGCACACGCGCCCTGGTATGTGCTGCCCGCCGACCGCAAGTGGTATCCGCGGCTGGCCGTCACCGAGATCCTCACCCGCACTCTGATCGGGCTGCGCCCGGCCTGGCCGCTGGCCGATTTCGATGTGGCGGCGCAACGCGAGCAGCTGGCCGCGACGATGTCCACCGCCTCGCTTGCCGAATCCCTCGCCGAGACCGACCACGTGGTGTCGAAGGCCATCGAGGAGTCGCTGGAGGTCCGCGCCGACGCCGGCGAATTGATCGGGCTCGGCCACCACACCGCGGCCCGTAGCGACGCCGGGATCCGGGCCGGGTGGGAGTCGGAGAAGGCGGCGACACTTGCCCATAAACGCGGCCTGCTCGCCGCCCGCGACGACGCCTCGCCGGGCTCAGGCGCCTAGCTCGGGGGCCGGGCAGCCCTGCGCACGGAGCACGGCGATGAACTCCTGCAGTGCCCGCAGCCGCACCGGCTCCGGCACCCCCTCGAGGACGGCGGCCAACTCCCTGGCCAGGTACATGTGCTGGGCCAGGGCGGGGCGATAGCTCCACGCGCGCTCAGCCCGATGCCGCACCACGAGCCCCTTCTTGGCGAGCCGGTCCAGCACGGTCATCACAGTGGTGTAGGCAAGATCACGCTCGCCGGCGAGTTCGTCGCGGACCTGGGCGACGGTGCGATCGTGCTCGGCGGCCCATAGCACGGCCATGATCCGACCCTCCAATGCGCCCCTCATGGCGATCAGTGTAAGCCCGCTTTGCGACGCTGCGTCTGCACGTTGCTCATGTACGACGCGGCGTAGTAGTTTGCGGCCATGGACGCTGTGACCATCGGCAGATGGCAGTTTGGAATCACGACTGTCTACCACTTCTTCTTCGTGCCCATCACCATCGCTTTGTCGATGCTGGTTGCCGTGCTGCAAACCTTCTGGTTCCGCACCGGCAAGGACAGCTACCTGAAGCTCACCAAGTTCTTTGGCAAGCTATTTCTCATCAACTTCGCCCTCGGTGTGGTCACCGGCCTCGTGCAGGAGTTCCAGTTCGGCCTGAACTGGTCGGAGTACTCCCGCTTCGTCGGTGATGTATTCGGTGCACCGCTGGCGCTGGAGGCGCTGCTGGCGTTCTTCCTCGAATCCACTTTCATCGGACTGTGGATCTTCGGCTGGGACAAGCTGCCCAAGGCGATCCACCTCATGGCTATCTACCTGGCCGCCATCGGCACGATGCTGTCGGCGATCTTCATCCTCGCCGCCAACTCGTGGATGCAGAACCCGGTGGGAACCGTGTTCAACAACGGCCGCGCCGAACTCGACGGGGTCAGCGGCTTCCTTGAGGTGCTGACGAATCCGGTGCTGCTGGCCACATTCCCCCACGTCATCTCCTCGGCATACATGGTCGGCGGGGCGCTCGTGGCCGGCGTTGCCGGTTGGCACCTTGCCCGATCCGCGCGGGAGGGCTACTCCGAGGAGGACACCACCGCCTACCGCTTCGCCACCCGGATGGGTGCCTGGGTGCTGTTGGCCGCCTCGCTGGTGACGATCGTCTCCGGCGACGCGCAGGGCAAGGTCATGACCGCCGCGCAGCCGATGAAGATGGCCGCCGCCGAGGCAGCCTACGAAGACGAGACTGCGTTCTCGATCCTGACTATCGGCAGCCTCGACGGCACCGAGGAGATCTGGTCGCTGAAGGTCCCGGGGCTGCTGGCCTTCATGGGCGGCGTCGACGAGGTGCAGGGCATCAACACTCTCCGCGAGCAGTACGCCGAGGAGGGTTTCCTGCAGCAGGACGGCTCGCAGAACAAACTCCAATCCGAGTACGCCGAGGAGCTTGCCGCCAATTATCCGGGTGTGGATCCGGTGCCGAACATCTTCGTGTCCTACTGGACCTTCCGGATTATGATCACCCTCGGCATGCTCGGCGCGCTCATCGGCGTGTACGTGCTGTGGGCAGTGCGCAAACAGCGGGTCCCCAAGCCGGGCAAGATGTGGACGGGCGCCATGTTCGCGATGCCGCTGTTGCCGCTGTTCGGTATCTCCTTCGGCTGGATCTTCACCGAGATGGGCCGCCAGCCGTGGCTGGTGGCGGGGGTGATGCCTACCATGGCGGGGGTCTCGCCCAGCGTCTCAGCGGGAGAAATGCTGGTGACGATGATCGGTTTCACCCTCTTATACGGCGTCCTGGCGGTCATTGAGGTGTTCTTGTTCATGAAGTACGCCAAGGCCGGGCTCCCGGATGTGAAACCCGTAGAAGTCCGCACCGATGACGACGGCCCAATGTCGTTCGCCTACTGAGAGGCACTCACATGTTGCTTGAAACAGTTCCCGCTCTGGGCATCGTCTGGTTCCTGCTGATCACAGTCTTGTGGGTGGGGTTCTTCTTCCTCGAAGGCTTCGACTTCGGCGTCGGAATGCTGCTGCCGGTTCTGGGCACCACAGAGAAGAAGCGTCGCGTCATGATCAACACCATCGGGCCGGTCTGGGACGGCAACGAGGTGTGGCTGCTCACCGCGGGCGGGGCGATGTTCGCGGCCTTCCCCGGCTGGTACGCGTCGCTGTTCTCCGCGTTGTATTTGCCGCTGTTCCTGGTGCTGGTGGGCCTCATCCTGCGCGGCGTCGCGTTCGAGTACCGGGCCAAACACGACGACGACAAGTGGCGCTCGATGTTCGACTGGTTCGCCACCATCGGCTCATTGCTGCCGAGCCTGGTGCTGGGCATCGGGTTCGCCAACATGGCCATCGGGCTCGCCAACGACGGCACCGTGTGGAAGGGCAGCTTCCTCGGCCTGTTCGGCCCGTTCGCGCTGCTGGGTGGGGTGCTGTTCGTGGCGATCTTCCTCACCCACGGCGCCGCGTTCATCTCGTTGAAGACCAAGGGCGAGATCCACAACAGCGCCAAGGCCTTCGCCAGCCGGGTCGGGGTGAGCAGCGTGGTACTGCTGGCCGCCTACGTCATCTTGCAAAACGTCTTCTACCCCGCGGTCAGCGAGTTCGCCGACCTGAGCCGATTCGCCTGGGTCACCGGAATAGTCTCGATAGTGGCGCTGGCCGCTGGGGTGTTCCTGGTGCGCAAGGGACGCGACGGCTGGGCCTTCCTCCTCACCGGCACTTCCATCGCGACCCTGATCATCACCATCTTCCTGAGGCTCTACGGGAACCTTGGCTTCGCGCAAGATCCCTCGCTGGCGGTGGGTGAGCGGCTCAACATCATCACGGCCGCCTCCTCGCCGACAACTTTGACGATCATGACCTGGGCGGCGGTGATCTTCGTGCCGATCGTGATCGCCTACCAGGCGTGGTCCTACTGGGTGTTCCACAAGCGCATCAGCACCAAGAACATCCCCGACGTGACCCACGTCGCCTGAGGTACCCGGCACCGGCCTGCGTGCCTGGGGCATCTGCGGAACGGATACCCTGAAAAGCGATGGCAGGACCGATTGATCCACGACTCCTCAAACGCGCCGAGGCAACCAGAAGCTATCTGATTGCCTCGGTGCTGGTTGGCATCGCCAGCGCGGCGCTCATGATCGCGCAGGCATGGCTGCTGGCCCAGGGCATCTCCTACGTATTCGCCGAGCACGAGCTGCCTCCCGGCTGGGGGCTGCTGACCGGCTGCCTGTTGGGAGTATTCGTGCTCCGCGGGCTGCTGGGGTGGGCGAACTCGGTGCTGGCCCACCGCTCGGCTGCCGCGGTCAAGTCTCAGCTACGCCGCGACGTCATGGCCGCGACACTGGCCCGTCCGGTGACCCGGGGAACATCGTCGGCCTCCCTGGTCAACCTCGCCACCACCGGACTCGACGACCTGGACGGCTACTTCGGCAAATACCTGCCACAACTGGGGCTCGCCGCGACAGTACCGTTGGTGGTGGGCGGGGCTATCCTGCTGGCCGACTGGCGATCCGCGATCATCGTGGCCTTCACGCTGCCGCTGATCCCCATCTTCATGGCCCTGATCGGATGGACCACCCGGGCCGCCACCGCCAAGAGCTTCGCCCGGGCCGACCGGCTGGCCAACCACTTCGCCGACCTGATCGAGGGCCTTCCCACCCTGCAGGCCTTCGCGCGCGCCAGCGCACAGCGCAAGGGAGTTGACCTCACCGAGGGGCGCTACCGCGAGGCCACGATGCGGGTGTTGTACGTGTCATTCCTGTCCGCGTTCGCGCTCGAACTGCTCGCCACGCTCTCGGTGGCTGTGGTGGCGGTCACCGTCGGGTTCCGGCTGGTCTTCGGCGAGGTAGCCTTCGACGTCGCCCTGTTCGTCTTGGTCCTCGCGCCGGAGGCGTTCCTGCCGGTGCGCCAGGTGGGGGTGCATTTCCACGACTCGGTCGACGGTGTCGCCGCCGCGGATGCCGCCTTCGACATCATCGACGCTCCCCGGCCCGCGACAGGGAGCCTGCCGCCGCCAGCATCGGCGCCGCTGCGCTTCGACCAGGTCGGCTACACCTACCCGGGCGCCGCCCAGCCGGCGCTGAGCGGCTTCGCGTTGACTGTGCACCCGGGTGAGATCGTCGCGCTCAGCGGCAGTTCCGGCGGCGGCAAATCCACCGCGCTGCGGCTCGCGATGGGATTCCTCGACCCCGACCGGGGCCGGATCCGGCTCGGCTCGACCGACCTGCGCGAGATCGACCGCGATGCCTGGCGGGCCCAGCTGGCGTGGGTCTCACAGGACCCGGGGATGCTCAACGGCACCGTCGGCGACAACGTGCGACTCGGTCACCCTACGGCCAGCCACGAGCAGATCAGCCACGAACTTCGCGCCGTGGGCGCCGACTTCGGCCCCGACAAGATCGTCGGTGACGACGCCGAGGGAATGTCCGCCGGGGAGCGGCGGCGGGTCGCGGTGGCCAGGGCGCTGCTACGGATCCGGCACGGCGGCGCCCGGCTGCTGATCCTCGACGAGCCCACCGCCGGGCTCGACGCCGACACCGAGGCCGCGGTGATCCACGCCGTGCGCGACAGCGGCGCCGGGGCGCTGATAGTTTCCCACCGGCCCGCCGTGCTGCAGGCTGCCGACCGCGTGGTCGAGCTGCAGGAG
Organism: Arachnia sp.; assembly: GCA_047972985.1. Classification (GTDB taxonomy): domain Bacteria; phylum Actinomycetota; class Actinomycetes; order Propionibacteriales; family Propionibacteriaceae; genus Arachnia. The sequence continues at coordinate 2,732 of JBKEBG010000179.1, read as the reverse complement.
GCAAACGCCGCGGAGGTGGACCAATGAATCAGCTACTGGCCAGGCTGCTGCGCGGCACCGACGGCGGCGCACGCCGATTCTGGTTCGCTGTCGTGCTGGCGGCGCTGGCATCCGGGGCCTCCGTCGCGCTCATGGGGGTATCGGCCTGGCTGATCAGCCGGGCCGCGGAGATGCCGCCGGTGCTGTACCTGCAGGTAGCGGCGGTGGGGGTGCGGGCCTTCGGGATCTCCCGCGGCGTGTTTCGCTACCTGGAACGCCTCGTCGGCCACGACGTTGCGCTGCGGATGCAATCGGCGCTGCGGCTTGAGGTGTTCACCAAGCTGAGCGCCACCACCCTCATCGGCCGCCGCCGGGGAGATCTGCTGACCCGGGTCGTCGCTGACGTCAAGGCGATCCAGGACCTGGTGGTGCGGGTGGCGATCCCGGTGCTGTCGGCCTCACTGGTGATCGTGGGCACCACGCTGATGCTGGGCAGGTTCTCCCCGCTCGCGGCGGGAGTGCTGCTGATCACCTCAATCGTTGCCGGGGGCGTGGTGCCGGTGCTGGCGCAGCGGGCCACGCTGGCCGCGGATCTTGCGGCGGCCCCCACCAGGGGGCACCTTGCCGACGGGGTCCGCGAGATCGCGCGCACCGCCAGCGACCTCGTCGCCTATGACGCCGCCGGCCCCGCGGTCGAACGGATGCTGCGCGCCGACGCCGAGCTGCGTCGCCAGGAGGCCCGCGGGGCCTGGGTACGCGGGCTGGCCACCTCGGTCCAGATCCTCGCCGCCGGCCTGGCTGTGGTGGCGGCGCTGTGGATCGGGGCGCCGCAGGTCATCTCCGGCGATCTTGAGCCGCGGCTGCTCGCGGTGCTGGTGCTCACCCCGCTGGCGCTGCACGAAGTGCTCACCACATTCGCGCAGGCCGCGCAGAGCTTCACTCGTTCCCGCGCGGCCTTGGAACGGGTGCAGGAGATCCTCGACGCCGATCCCATCGGCGCCGGTGATGCCACCGACCACGTCGACGAGCAGCCGGGATTGCGGGTACAGCAGCTCGCAGCGGGCTGGCCGGGGGCGGCACCAGTGGTCACCGGGGTCGACATCGAGGTGCTGCCGGGGCAACGCGTCGCGCTGGTCGGCCCCTCGGGCAGCGGGAAGACCACTGTGGCGGCCACGATCATGGGGCAGATCCCGCCGCTGGCCGGGAGCATCACCCGAGGCGGCCGCGTCGGGTATCTCTCGCAGGACGCCCACATCTTCACCACGACCGTGGCCGAGAATGTGCGCATCGGAAACCGGGAGGCCACTGATGAACAGGTCAGGGACGCCCTGAATCGGGCCCGGCTTGACCTCGACGCGGACCTGGAGATCGGCGAATCGGGCATGACGCTCTCGGGTGGGCAGCGGCGGCGCCTGGCGCTGGCCAGGATCCTAGTGGGAACCCGCGATGTGATCGTATTGGACGAACCCACTGAGCATCTCGACCAGCCCACCGCTGCGGCGCTGATGGCCGATGTGTGGCAGGCCACCCGCGGCGACGCGGTCCTGGTGGCCACGCACGACCCTGAGGTAACCCTGGCCTGCGACAGAGTCGTTCGGCTGACCGGAGCCGGGCACTAGAGTTGCTGGCGTGAAGCAAGCCACCGTAGCCGGCCAGCAGCCCCTGCGCGTCGCCCAGTTCATTGACAACTACGGACCGGGGTCCAACGGCCTGATGTTCGCCGTGCAGCACCTCGAAGGAAACTTGCTCGACGCGGGGCACGAGGTCATCGTCGTCGCACCCCGAGCCAAGGGCCCCAACCCGCACCTCGGCCGGCCGGGACGCACGGAGATCCGGCTCCCGTCGCTGCGGGTGCCGAGCCTGCCGGCCAGGGTGGCCCACGGGTCACACTTCCACCGGACGCTGGACCGGCTTGCCGAGCTGCGGCCCGACGTCCTGCACGTGCACGGGCTTGGCCCCGTCGGGCTGCTGGGGGTGTGGGCAGCCAAACGGTTAGACCTGCCGCTGCTGCTGACCTGGCACACCGATTTCGATGCCTACGCCGATCACTACTCCGCGGCGCTTCCGGTCCTGACGCAGGTGGTCAAGGCGTTCGCGCTGTACAGCGGCGGTGAGGTGTTGGATTCCGATGACCTACGGCAGGCCATACTGCGCTACGAGGACCGCGGCAAATCAACCGCGTCGTTGTTGGGGCTGGCCCAGCGCATGCTCGAATCGGCGGATCTGGTGACCACCCCCTCACCCAAGACCGCCGACCGCTGCTGGGAGCTGGCCCCCACCGCGAGGATCCGGGTGGTTCCCAACGGCGTCGACCCGCTTCCCTCGGGGCCGCCGCCGGTGCCACGCGGGGCCGGGCCGCTGGTGCTCTATGCCGGGCGTATCGCTCCGGAGAAGGGGATTCCTCTCCTGATCGATGCCTTCGACCTGGTGCGCAGGAACCGCCCCGATGCCACGCTGATGGTGGTGGGAGATTGGCAGCGCAATCCGCGGATCAAGCGGCTGTTGGCCGACCGCGAGACGCGTGGGTGGGTAGTGCTGCCCGGGGAACAAGACCGCGAAAAACTGGGTGCCTTCTATGAGATGGCCGACGTGTTCGCGTTCCCGAGCCAGACCGACACCCAGGCGTTGGTGCTTCACGAAGCGGCGCTGGCAGGGTTGCCGATCGTCTCGGTGGACCCGGGGTTGCAGTTGGTGCTGGAGCCCGGCGTCAACGGTGAACTCACCCGCCCCACCCCGGCCTCGCTTGCCGCCGG
>JBKEBG010000155.1:0-8607 GCA_047972985.1 Arachnia sp. | reverse complement strand
CCTGTCGCCGGGGACGGTACGCAACTATCTCTCCGCGGCGGTCTCCAAACTGGGCGTCGCCAATCGTCACGAGGCGGTACGCATGGCGCGTGCGCGGGGCTGGGTCTGAGGATCTCGCGGGTACCCTGAGCCCGCACTGTCATCATGGAGTCGCCGAGTACCTCTTCCCAGTCGGTTGCGCCGCACCCGCACACATGGGATTGGCCAGGAACAGAGCGAAATCATTCAGGAAGAAGCCTGACGGCCGGCTCCTGATACCTTGGCGCCACCCAGGACAGTCAATGGAGTACTAGCGTGATCACAGGCAAGGATGTCGCGCAGCGCGCTGGCACGTCTGCCAATATCCGCAGCTAACGTGGGGCCGCGGCGGGCCGGCAGATGACGTGACCGCAGCACTGACACAACGATGTGGAGGAAGTCATGACAATGACCGGACGCGTGCTGGTGGTGGGTTCGCTGAATGCTGACCTCGTGGTTCACACGGCCCGGATTCCCGGCCCGGGTGAGACAGTCACCGGAAGCGACCTCGTCGTGGTGCCAGGGGGAAAGAGTTCGAACCAGGCGGCGGCGGTGGGCAAATTGGGCGGCGATGTTGCACTCTTCGGCTGCGTCGGCGACGACCCCAACGGCCAGCTGCTGACCCGCTCGCTGGCCGGGGCCGGAGTTGACGTGTCCCACGTCCGGGCCATCGACGGCGTCCCCACCGGCTCCGCGATGATCGCGGTGGAGGACTCCGGTGAGAACTTCATCATCATCAGCCCCGGCGCCAACGGCCAGCTGAGCGCCGCGGACATCGATGCGGCGCCGGGATTCTTCGACAGCGCGGGCCCCGGATCGGTGCTCACCTTGTGCCTCGAGGTGCCCCTGGCGGCAGTGCGGGCCGCGGCAGCCCAGGCAGCCTCCCGGGGGATCCGCGTGGTGCTCAATATCTCGCCCTTCGCCGAGATCGGGCCCGACCTGTTGAACCTGGTGGACCTGCTCGTGGTCAATGCCCACGAACTGGCCGGGCTCACCGGTATCTCAGCGCCCGACCCCGACGGTGACTGGACCGACGTGGTGGCCGCCACCGGCTCCAAGCTCGGGGACCGGGGCCCGTCGGCGGTGGTGGTCACCCTCGGCGCCGACGGGGCCAGGATCATCGACCTCGCCGAGGGCACCCTCTCGCAGCGCATCGCCTCCCCCCGCGTCACGGCTGTCGACACCACGGGCGCCGGTGACGCATTCCTGGCCTCGCTCGCGTTCCGGCTCGCCCGGGGCGACGATCTGGCCGAGGCGTGCGCATTCGCCGTCAGAGTCGGCGCCTACGCCGCCACTGGAGAGGGAGCGCAGAACTCCTATCCCACCGCAGACGACCTGGCCGGCTGGCCGCCCGCCTGAACCGAGCCGATGTCCGCGCCGGGAAATACCCCTGCCGATCAGCCTCCAGGGGCACCCGGGCACTCATCACGCGGCTGGATGAGCCGCCGCCGGTTCCCGCGACGGCCAGGGCTGGAGAGATTTTCGTTTCTCCCACTCGCGCTGTCCATCTAAGCGCCGTAGGTTCGTCTACGAAGTGACGGCCAGCATCCGCTGCCGCAAACGAAAGGTCACCACCATGAAGTACATGTTCCTGCTCGCCAGCGGCCCCGACGCCGGTCCGCAGCCCGGCTCACCCGAAGAAGCCGCCGAAATGGGCGAATGGTTCGCCTACGACGCTCTCCTCAAGGAAGCCGGGGTTTTCGTTGAGGGAGAGGCCCTGCTGCCGGTGGAAACCGCCACCACGGTGCGGGTGCGCGAAGGCACAACCCTCACCACTGACGGCCCGTTCGCCGAAGCGAAGGAAGTCATCGGCGGCTACTACGTGGTCGACGTCGCCGATCTCGACGCCGCCATCGAGTTCGCGGCCAAAGCCCCTAATGCCGGCTACGGATCCATCGAGGTGCGCCCGGTGATCGAATTCACCGAAGAGCGCAGTTGAGGTGACCCAGGCCGGGCTCGCCGAGGTCTTCGGGGCGCAGTGGACGCGGATTGTCGCGATCCTGCGTTCCGACCTCGGCGGCCTGGACTTGGCCGAAGAAGCCGCGGCGCACGCCTTCGCCGTCGCCGCCGAACGATGGCCCGGCAGCGGCACCCCCGACGCCCCGGCCGCGTGGCTGCTCACTGTGGCGCGACGCTGGGCCATCGACCAGGCGCGGCGCGACCGCCGCTTCGCCGAACGAGCCGAGGCCCTGCAGCAACGCCTCGAACTTCCCCAACGCGAGCGTGGCCCCGTGCCCGACGACCTCCTCGCGATGGTTTTCGGCTGCTGCCACCGGGCCCTCGATCAGCCGGCCCGGATCGCGCTGACCCTGCGCTACGTCATCGGCTTGGCCACAGCCGACATCGCCCGCTCCTTCCTGGTGCCCGAGGCCACCATGGCCAAGCGGCTGGTGCGCGCCAAACATAAGATCGCCGCCACCAACCTGCCCTTCGTCGTGCCGGAGCCCTCTCAGCTGGCCGAATCCCTCGGCGAGGTGCTGCGGGTGGTGTATCTGATCTTCACCCAGGGACACGCCGCTCCCAGCGGTGACCTGATCCGAGGCGACCTGTGCGATGAGGCCCGCTGGCTGGCCGGGTACCTGTGCGAATCGTTCCCCCAGGAACCCGAGGTGTGGGGGTTGGCCTCGCTACTTGCCTTCACCGACTCCCGGCGCGCCGCCCGGCTCGACGCCGACGGCGACGTAGTCCTGCTCGCCGATCAGGACCGCACCCTGTGGCATGGGCCGTCGATAGCCCAGGGACGCCGCTGCCTGGGGCGGGCGCTGGCGCTGCGCCGGATCGGCAGCTACCAGGTGCAGGCCGCGATCGCCGGGGCGCACGCCGAGGCACCCAGCTACCTCGCCACCGACTGGGCCACTATCCGGCGGCTCTACGCGGTGCTGGGGCGGCTGGACCCCAGCCCGGTGGTGCGACTCAACGAGGCGGTGGCGGTGTCGCTGGCTGAGGGCAGCGTCGAAGGTTTGGCGTTGCTGGAACCATTGGCCGACGAACTCGCCGGCTACCACTACTTCCACGCGGCACGGGCCGACATGCTGGAACGCTCCGGCCAGGCCGAGGTGGCCCGCCAGGCGTGGCAGCGCGCCCTCGAATTGTGCGATAACCCTGCCGAACGCCGTTCGATCCGCAGCCGCGCCGAGGCGACCACGCGAGGCGGCTAGGCCGAGGCGCCATTCAATGCGCCCAGGACGAACACCACGGCGCCCAGCGCCCACACAATGAACGGCCAGAACCGCAGCGGGATGAACAACAGGCTCGAATCCGGCCGCTGGGTGAGCGGTTCCCCGGTGGCCGGGTCGACCCCGGGCACCACCTCGAACCGCTGCAGCTTCCCGTTGGGCAGGGTGACCGGCTCCGGCAGTTCACGGCGCACCAGCTGCGGGCGGGGCCGGTCGAGGAAACCTCGCAGCCCGAAGCGTTCGATGAAGTACAGCCCGACCCCGGCGATCATCTGGCCAAGCCCGATGAACATCCCCATCGACTCGTCATCCTCGGCCGCCTGCCCCAGCAGCGAAGTGATACCTACCCCGGCACCCACACCCAGCCCCACCACCAGCAACGCCAGGCTTGTCCACCGGCTCCAGCTGATCATGCCCGCTTGGGGCTCACCGCCGCGAACGAATCCGGCGCGGCTAGGCCGCGAAGTACAGGATGGCGCCCATCACGAACACGACCGCCCCAAGGCCCAATGCGATGAATGTCCAGAACCTCACCGGAATGAAGAACAGGCTCGAATTGGGCCGCTCCATGAGCGGCTCGCCGGTGTTTACGTCGACCGCGGGCACAACCTCGAAGGTCTGCACCTGCCCGTTGGGCAGGGTGATCGGCTGCGGGAAGTTGCGCCGCACCATCACCGGGCGGGGCTTGTCGAGGAATCGTCGCAGCAGCAGATGATCGAAGCCATAGAGCGCGGCTCCACCGAGCAGTAGGCCCAGCCCCGTGAACATCACGATCGAGGAACCATCGCCGGAGTCTGGCTCCACTATCGCACCGACCCCGAACCCGGTTATCAGGCCCAGTGCGACCAACAAGGCCACAACGATTCCCCAGCGGGTCCAAATGATCATGTGTGCGCTCCTGTACCAGTGAGATTGGTGGGGTGACGTTTCCATAGTACCCAGACGGGGATCAGGCTGGCCGCGACCACCAGCCCCGAGGCCCAGTAGATGGCAGGCGGCGGCAGCACACCCGGCTCACCGTTGATCGTGGCAGGGCTGCCGAGCCACTGGATCAGCGCCGAACCGATCAGCGACCCGACGACCATAGGAATCAGCACCATGAACATCAGCCGCACCCCCTGATACGCGCCGCGCGAATCGGGGGGCAACAGGTTGCGGTGCCAGGTGAGGAAAACTATGTTCATCAGGAAGCCAATGCTCTTGATTACCGCGAACACCCCTAGCCAGACGACATCACTGGTCAGGCTGAAACCGACGAACCCCACCGCGGCGATGGGATAGCCGACGAAGGCGACACCGAAACCGTGACCGCGGTCGGTGAGCCATCCGATGGGCAGCGCGAATAGCAGCAGCACCGGCGCCACGAGCGCAGTGATGATCCCCACCGTCGTCTTGGACAGCCCGAGTGTGTTGTTGAGGTAGATCACCTCGTAGGGGTAGGAGATTTGCAGGCCGATGCTGAAGATCCCCAGCACTGAGAAGACCAGGAAAAGGTTCAGATGGGCCCGGATCGCCCGCGGCGCCAGCACCCGGCGCAGCTGCGCCACGACGCCTTCGGTGGCCGCCGGACGCAGCTCCGGACTTTCCCGCAGCAGCAGGGAGCCGAGGCTTCCCATCAGCAGCACCACGCCGCCGAGGACGCCGAAGAACAGTGTGTAGCCCCAGCTGTCGATCACCAGGCCGCTGAGGCCCATGCCGATCATCGCGGCCACCACGGGCATGGTGTTGAGGACACCCTCGACGATGCCGCGTCGTTGAGGGGTGGTGACGTCGGTGACCCAGGCGTTGAAGGCCGCGTCGTTGGCGGTGGCGCCGAACATGGTCATCACGGCGTCGAGCACGATGACCAGGAACACAGCCACGCCCACCTGCGGCGGCCAGGCGGCCAGGGGGAATGCTGCGGTGGTCAGCGCCCAGGCAAGGTAGCCGACGGCGATGAAGGGGGTGCGTCTGCCGATCCGGTCGCTGAGGGAACCGGCGAACAGCGTCACGGCGGTGGCGACGGCCGCGCTGATCCCAGTCATCGCGGCGATGGGCCGTGAATCGGGGGTGATCTGGTCGTAGACGAAAGCGTTGAGCCAGGTGTTTTCGACATTCCAGGCGATCTGCCCGCTCAATCCCAGCAGCACGATGCTGGCCCAGGTGCGGGCACCGATGGCCCCCGGCGCGGTGCGGTGTGTCACTGGGGGCGACCGATGAGCTCGAAGCGTCGGTAGAGCTCCTGGTTGAGCTCACGCAGGACGGCGGCCTCAAGCTTGGGTTGGCGGTCGTAGGTGAGCAGCCCGTTGGTTTCGATCTCCACGTCGCTGACCTGCGTGTAGACGCACCCGCGCAGACCGTCGTCGACCAGTGGTATCAGCTGCTGCCGGTACAAAGCTGCCAGCGCGTCGGCGAGTTCGGCCGGTGAGGAGTGGAATGTGTAGCCGTATTCGTCGGCGCCGGGCCACAGATGTCCCTCGATGCGCAGGTTGTGTCCGCCGAATTCGCTGATCAGGTAGGGGCGGCGGTCCCCGCGCGGTGGGCGTTGCAGCGCAAGGACGTAGCGGTGGCGGCTGCGGAAATCGCCGCCGCCCTGGTCGTACCAGCCGGAAGTGGAGTCGATGGGACGGGTGGGATCGGCGTCGCGGATCATTGCCGAGATCCTGGCCGAATCATATTGACCCCAGGCCTCGTTAAAGGTGACCCATGCCACCACACTCGGGTGCACCTCGAGGTGGCGCACTGTGTCTAGCACGTGGGCCTCGAAGGCGCGGCGGTTCTCGGGGTCGGCTCGGCCGGACTTGGCCAGGGCCCTGGCGGATCTGTCGGCGCGGTGGATACCCAGGGCCATCACGTAGCGCGACTGGTTGATATCCACCCGTGGCCGGCCGCCGTTGACCATGTCCTGCACGATGAGCATTCCCCGCTGGTCTGCCAGATGGTAGAAGCGGCGGGACTCGACCTTGATGTGGGTGCGGACCCCGTTGAACCCCGCCTCGGCGAGGTAGTCGAGGTCGAAAAGCAGCGCGTCTTCGCTGGGTGGGGTCATGCCGGTTTCGGGCCAGTAGCCCTGGTCGAGTGGCGTGTTGAGCAGGATCGGGCGGCCGTTGAGGAGTACCGCGGGGCGTTCGGTGGCGGGGGCGCCGGGGATGGGGCCGAGCCGCACTGTGCGCACCGCGGCCCAGGACTCGGCGCTGTCCTGGCCGGTGGTTGCCGTGACCGGATAGAGGTGGGGATCCTCGGGCGACCATTGTCGGGCGTCGGGGATCGACACGGCGATGGGGATGCCGGACCTGCCCTGCACTGTGGCGGGGCCCAACGTCACCTCGACCTCGGCCGGTTGTTCGCACTCGACGGTGACGTCGAGGCCGGTCAGGTCGGGCCAGCAGGCGCTGTGAATCCGGGTGATGGCGTTACCGGGCAGTGGTTCGGCCCACACTGTGCCCCAGATCCCGCTGGTGGCGGTGTACCAGATGGTTCCCGGTGCCAGGGCCTGTTTACCGTAGGGCTGGCCGCCGGTGTCGCTGGGGTCGCGGACCGCGACCACAACGTCGTGGCTCTCCCCAGAGTCGGCGATGTCGATGCTGAATGGCAGGTAGCCGCCGGTGTGGCCCCCGGCAAGGTCTCCGTCGATCCATACGACGCATTCGTGGTCGACGGCCTCGAAGTTGATAGCGACCCGTCCCGCCTGCCAGGCGGGGGGCACGTGGATGCGCCGTCGGTAGAACAGGGTCTGATCGGGCAGCAGGTCACGGGCCACGCCGGAGGCGATGGTTTCGATGGCGAAGGGAACCGTGATGGTGCCGTCGTACCCGTCGGGCCAGGGCTGCTCGGCGAGGTCGGCGGCGGTGCTGGGGACCACTGCGAACTGCCACGCCCCATTGAGGTTGATCCACTGGTTGCGGGCGAGCATGGGTCGGGGGTATTCCGGCAGTGGGCGTTCGGCGCCGATGGCCTGCCCGGCCCACGGGCTGCGCAGCGGATGTGAAAGCGGCATCGGTCCTCCTCTGAGCGACTCCTCACATTGTCCCTCAGCTGATTGAGCCGTCATCGCCTCCTGGCGGCGGGCCGAAACCTCATTCCCCGGCTGTGCTCGAAACTCTCAGACGAAAAGGTGCCGCGATCGCCCCCCATCGACGGCGTGTGGCAAGAATTGTGCGTCTGCGCGCACGTATTCAGTACGGCGGGCTATCGGCTGACAATCACGTCGTCGGGGGCGGGCTGTGAGTGGGGTTCTGGGGATCGACGGGGCCGGCGACGGCTTTGGATGACCGAGACCAGCGCGTATAGGCCGATGGCAAGCACGACGATAGTGGCGCCGGGTGGGAGGTCATACCAGTAGGTGAGCAGCAGCCCGGTGGTGCTGACACTCACGCCGATCACGCTGGCCAGGATCATGGTGCGGGTGAAGGACCGGGCCACCACCTGCGCGGTGGCGACGGGAACTATCATCAGCGCAGAGACCAGCAGCAGACCGACCACGCGCATCGCCACCGTCACGGTAAGCGCGGTGAGGGCCGCCAGCAGCATTGCGAGACCGGCCACGGGCAGGCCGCTGGCGCGGGCGAATTCCTCGTCGTGGCTCACCGAAAACAGCACCCCGCGCAGCCCGATCCCGATGAGCAGGACGACGCCGCCCAGGGCTGCGGTCCACCACAGATCCGCGGTAGATACTGTCGCGATCGAGCCGAACAGGTAACTCATCAGGTTGGCGCTGGTGCCGCCGGCGATCTTGATCAGCAGCGCGCCCCCGGCGATACCGCCGTAGAACAGGATCGCCATGGCAACATCGCCTGCCACATGGCCACTTGTGCGGACCCATTCGATACCCACCGCCCCGAGGACGGCAATGATCATCGCCCCTGGCAACGCGAGAGCGTCGGGGGTGGTCAAGCCAGCCAGGACCCCGGCCAGCCAGCCGGCCGCCACCCCGGTGAGGGCGATGTGCCCGATCCCGTCGCCGAGCAGGGCGAGTCGTCGCTGCACGAGGTAGGTGCCGATCACTGGCGCCGTGGCACCGACCATGAGCGCCGCTAGCAGGGCCCGTTGCATCAGTTCGGAGCTGAGGAGATCAATCACGAGTGCTGTGCCTTGACGTCGAGGTTCAGTGGGGTCCGGGGCGAGACCGGTGCCACGGGGTGCTGGTGTTCGTGCTGCCACTGCGCGTGTTCGCCGCGGGCCGACGGCGGGGCTCCGTCGTGCACGACGCTGCCGCGTCGCAGCACCACTGCCCGGTCCAGCAGTGGGGCGAAGGCCTCGGTCTCGTGCAGGACTATCACCATGGCGGTGCCGGTGCGGCGCATAGCGTCGACGGTGGTGACGAAGGTCTCGATGGTGCCGAGGTCGATCCCTGTGGTGGGCTCGTCGAGCACCAAGAGGTCGGGGTGGCCGATGAGGGCCCGGGCGATCAGGACTCGTTGCCGCTGGCCGCCAG